>CAXUOL010000625.1:0-4512 GCA_964252435.1 uncultured Nostoc sp. | reverse complement strand
GTTAAGGGTTGAGTTTGCAGTTGTTGCAAAAGACGCGATCGCACTTCCATACTTGCTAAGGGTAAATCAATGCGATCATAAGCTGAGGTAAACCCTGTCTGTTTCTGCAAGTAGCGATAATATTCACCTAAATCCAAACCAGATTCTACAATCGCCTCTAGTACGTACAATGCTGACAGCAGTGCATCACGTTCGGGAATATGGCTGCCATAGCCAATTCCTCCTGACTCTTCCCCACCCAGTAACACTTTTGCTACTAACATTCTGTCAGCGATATATTTATAACCAACCGCTGTCTCAAAGACTGACAGGTTATGTAGTGCTGCCACAAGGGGCATCAAGTCGGAACCACTAACAGTTTTAACTATTTCACCCTTAAAGTCGCGCCGCAGGGTTAAGTGGTCGATTAATATCGGGATTAATACTTGGGAACTTAGGAAGTTAGCTTCTCCATCCACTGCTGCAATGCGATCGCAGTCTCCATCAAATACCAACCCTACTGTTAAACCTGATTTATCGGTTTCTCGGTCAGCCTTGATGACTTCAAAAAGCTTTGAAAGGTATTTCGGCAATGGTTCCGGCGCACCGCCACCAAATAGGGGATCGCGTTCTGAGTTGATTTCTTTGACTTGATTGCCTAGTAGTCTTGCCAATCCGCCAGCCGCAGCGCCATGCATGACATCGGCAAATAACGTTAGTTTGCCAGATGCGATCGCTTCTCGAAGTTTGGCAATATCAACTTTAGCTTCTAGGGCTTGAGTATAACTCGGCCAAGGATCGAATTTTTCTTGCTTGCCTGGGGTAGCTGCTAATGGTACTCCAACCGACAACTGCGCTTCTATCTCTTTTGTGACTTCTGGCGGTACTGACCCACCAAAATAACCCTTGACTTTTAACCCTAAATATGTACCAGGATTATGGCTGGCTGTAATTACCAGCGCTCCTAAAGCATTAAGTTCTTTTGCTGCCCAACTATAAGCTGGGGTTGGGGCATAAGTTTCGCTCAGTAGCACATCAAAACCGACAGCGGTGACAGTATCGGCGACAGCACGAGCAAAGTCTTCAGCCATGAATCGGCGATCGTAACCGACAATTATTGTCCGGCTATCCACCGTAGAAAAATATGTATCATATAATACTTTTGCGGCGACTGGCGCGACCAGGGCTAGGCGTTCAAAGGTGAACTCGTCACCAATAACGCCCCGCCAGCCGTCTGTACCAAACTTGATTGAGTTAGCTACAACTGGCATCTAGGTATCCTAACTGTCTACTTGAGGATTCTAGCATTTATACAGTGTATAAAGTAAAAAAAGAATATAGTATTAACATCTAGTAGTATTCGGCTGTTTCAACACAAAAGTAAGCAAATTTCTGGATTCGAGTACCTAACGTATCCGCCAAATCCTCATACCATTCTTACTTCCAGTAAGTAAAAATCGACCATCAGGAGTGAAAGCAAGAGTTTCCTTCCAGTTCGGAACATCAATAAAAGACTGGTCAATTTTTCCTGTCTTCAAATTATATAGCTCAATCGTCTTATTCCAACTATTACTATTGCTAATAGCAAGAATTTTGCTATCAGGACTGAATTCTACATTAATAGCTGATAGAGACTCAGCTATTTTAGATAAGTCAACACGTTCGCCATTAGTTAAGTCACAGACTTCAATAATAAAATCGTTACTATTAAGACTGGGAGCAGCGAAAACAAGTAATTTACCATCTGGGCTTATTTGAGATGAGGGGTGTTGGCAGTTGGAGTTCCCTAATAAGAGCGATCGCCCCAGCTGCAATAATGTAAATCAGCACGAAATCTCTATGCGCGATCGCTTTTTTATCAAACTTAATTAGTTACAAAGACTCAAAGGCGCTTCCCACCAGAAATTCCACTTCTAAAAAATATCAATAAACATTAATAATCCTTAATAGTATTAACTATTAAGGATTGTTAATATGAGCAAAAACTGCTCACAAACCTGATTGTTCCTTAAAAATCATCGAGAAACTGACTAAGGCGACTGATTACGGGGTCAACCTCTTGAGGAGGGGTAGCAACAGTATAAGAAGTATTATTTACTACTTCTAATTGATTTGGAGACGGAATGAATGATCGATCATTGACTATGAGCGCCAGTTGTGCAACTTGTTGAGAAAGTTGCAGTAGATGATGTTCCATCGCCTCCAAACGATTAGATCCCTTGGCAAAAAAACGTTCCTCAAGTCCAGCCACTTGACGTTGCAGTTCACCGATTTGTTGATCAATCGGTGTTGTTACTGCTGTTTGTGGAGCAGGTTGTACAGGTTCCGGTACACATAAAGATTGCCATAAGGCTTCTTTACAGAGGTCGCTGAAAGTCTTGTCTGGTTGTTTTTCCAAATAACTTTCTACTTGCGCTAACAAGCTTTCATCAGCAAGCTCTGGGTTGAACGTGACGGATTTAACTACCTTTTTTGACCATTGGAACATCAGCTTTATGCCCTAGCAGCGCGATTGGAGGATAATTGTGCCTCTCCATAAATATACTGCCCCAAAGCATTCGCCTGACGGGAAGGTGCTGCTAAATGAGCATTAATCTTTGCTTCCTTGAGCAGACGTTGAACGTCGTCCCAGAAGAACTCACCACCGCCGCCAGTCAGAATCACATCGGTGACGCGTTCTGGCAACCAGGCTAGCACACGGCTACAGATTTCGCGCGAAAACATCTCTGTGAGGTTGGGAAGAAAATCGTCTAGGTTAGTGGGCTTGCTAGCGCCTTTAGGACGATAAAAGCGTTCACCTCTGGGTTTGTTGACAGCGGAAATCAGCGCTAGAGATTGACTATCTGCTCCTTCAATCTCGGCAGACACCAATTCATAAAACTTATTCATCCCGAAGTCTTCGCTCTTAGAAGCACCTCTGGCAAAACGGAAGTTATCTACCATCAAAAGATCGACGGTTTGATGTCCAATATCGACGATCGCCACCGATATTTTTGTAAAATCGGGACTGCCAGGGTTTTTCTTGGGTTGAGCTTCAGACCACAGCAAGCTGCCGTAACCTTCTGGCATTACCCATACTTTACTGACATTCAGCGATACAGATTCACCTCGGAAGTTCAACACATGAGGGCCACCGACTTGGCTAATCAACTGTGCTTTTTCTTTTTCAAATTGCTCTAAGGAAAGAAAAGGCAGACCTAGTACAACTGAGATATCGTCTCTGAGTTTGAAGTAGCCAGCACTTGCTAAAACTTTTATCAGTGCAGCTTCTACCTTAGATTGTCCAACTCCTAAATTCGCCCCAAAATCGGCTGCCAGTTGACCAACAGCATATCCATTTCCCTGATACTCCAGCCACAAATCCATTAAGGGGTCAGTAGCTCTGGCTTCAAAAACACCACCGCGTACTTGTTCTATCGACATCTGCTTGACGTTGGCAGGTACGAACACCACACTGCCGGGTTCACGACTCACACAAGTTTTTGTGGAAGTTCTGCCTAAATCAACACTGAGAATGGTTTTCCCTGAACCACCAATTGGCTTGGTAATGGGAGGATTATTATTAACAGCATTTATGGGAGTCGATGCTAACGGCTGCCTATTCATGGGTATAGCAGCGGCATTGATGGGGGTAGCAGCGGAAGGTTGGTCTGTCATGAAAGCTCCTAGTTCAAACTTAACTGTAAAAAGTTGTCATGCTCATCTTACAAAAATGCGAGCAACCAGAAATTCTAGGTTGCGTCAAGTGTAGCTAGAAATACGCCAAAAATTAATTCCAGCGATACCTCTGGTAGGCTTTGCCAACGCACATCTAGTATTATTTGGCATAGTGTAGGCGAATTTTGGCCAGATGTAACCCCTGCTTTCACTGCTTTCAAACCAAAAGCGTCCGTGTTTCATCTTCTAGTGCGTCTTAACTGGCGCTTGAATATCCAGAAAACAAATGCTAGAACCAAACCGCCAAGTACGATTTTGGATACAGGAGCAAGGTATTTGTCCACAAGTTCATACTGACTACCCAATATGTATCCTGAGTATGTTAACAAACCCACCCAAGCAGCGCTACCTAAAGTTGTGTAAACCAAAAATGGTAGCAAAGGCATATTGCTAATACCTGCAGGAACAGAAATCAAGGTGCGGATTCCTGGTACAAGACGACCAATTAATACTGCTGTTCTACCTTGTCGGTTAAACCACTCTTTGGCCTTGGTGATATCTTTACTGGATATAGCCAGCCATTTGCCATACTTGTCAGCCCAAGCTTTCAAACGGATTTCACCCAGAAACTTACCCGGATAGTACCAAATAAGTGCGCCCAATACAGAACCCAAAAGTCCTGCGAAAAATACACCAATAATATTCAGCTTTGCCCCTCCTGGTTGATATGGACTTGCTGTAAATCCTGCCAGTGGCATAATCAATTCTGAAGGAATGGGGGGAAAAACGTTCTCTAAAAACATTAGTAGAGCGATTCCCCAATAGCCAAAATAGTTGATAGTATTAGTTATCCATTCAAGCATTGAGTCAATTCCT
>CAXUOL010000624.1:0-4513 GCA_964252435.1 uncultured Nostoc sp. | reverse complement strand
CTTAACTCCTAACTCTTAACTCCTAACTCTTAACTCCTAACTCTTAACTCCTAACTCTTAACTCAGCACTCCTACCGCCCAATGCCCCAATCCTTAAAAGATGCCAAGTAAATATGCCTTAGCTGACTGAGACTGTCAGGATCAAAGAGTAAAGAGTAAAAGGCAATCTATTTTGACTTTTAACTTTCTCCTTTTGTTCAACTTCCACAACGGGAGGTTTAATCTTGACTAAATTGAAAGTTGGTATCAATGGCTTCGGTCGAATCGGGCGACTTGTGCTTCGCGCTGGCATCGATAATCCCAATATTGAGTTTGTGGGCATTAACGACCTAGTACCACCAGATAATCTCGCTTACCTATTAAAGTATGACTCAACCCACGGTCAATTAAAGCATAAGGTTGAAGCCAGGGAAGACGGCATCCTGATTGACGGACATTTTATTCCTTGTGTGTCAGTTAGGAATCCAGCAGAGTTACCTTGGGGAAAATTAAATGCAGATTATGTCGTGGAAGCTACCGGACTCTTCACTGACTACGAAGGAGCTGCAAACCACCTGAAGGCAGGTGCAAAGCGAGTGGTAATTTCTGCTCCCACCAAAGATCCAGATAGAGTTACTACTCTGTTAATGGGTGTCAATCATCACTTATTTGACCCTGGCAAGGATATCATTGTCTCCAATGCTAGCTGCACTACAAACTGTCTAGCTCCCATAGCTAAGGTGATTAATGACAACTTTGGCTTGACTGAAGGGTTAATGACCACAGTCCATGCCATGACTGCCACTCAGCCAACTGTAGACGGGCCCAGCAAGAAAGACTGGCGGGGTGGTCGAGGTGCATCCCAAAATATTATTCCCTCCTCCACAGGCGCAGCTAAAGCCGTAGCACTGGTTTTACCAGAATTGAAGGGCAGGTTAACTGGTATGGCATTACGAGTTCCGACTCCCGATGTCTCTGTAGTTGATTTAACTTTCAAAACAGCTAAAACCACCAGTTATCAGGAAATCTGTGCTGCTATGAAGGAGGCTGCCGCAGGTTCTCTAGCAGGTATCTTGTGCTACACAAATGAAGAAGTAGTTTCCACAGATTTTCAAGGCGATACTCATTCCAGTATCTTCGACGCAGGTGCTGGAATTGAGTTGAATTCCAACTTCTTCAAGGTAATTGCCTGGTATGACAACGAGTGGGGCTACTCAAATCGCGTGATTGACCTGATGTTGTCTATGTCACAGAAGGAAAAACTCGCCCCGACAGCGGCTGTGGTTTGATTAGTCATTAGTCATTAGTCATTAGTCATTAGTCATTAGTCATTAGCTTTTGACTGCTGACTTTTGACTAGGGACTTTTGGGATTTGGGTCAAATGGTAAATACTCCGAAAATAAAACGGAATTTAGTATTTTTATTTAGCAAACCAGTGATATGAAGCACGTGTGAATTTGGATGTTATGTGCGATGTCTACGACGGGCTACGCCTACGCTCAAAGCATTCAAATTTGCAGGTTACTCCTCAACCCCCAATCCCTATGCGTCGAACCAAAATCATTTGTACTGTTGGGCCGGCTACATCTGCACCTGAAAGGCTGCAAGCTTTAGTAGAAGCTGGAATGAACGTAGCACGGCTGAATTTTTCCCACGGAGCTTATGAATTCCACGCCCAAACGGCTCACTATCTCAGGCAGATTAGTACTGAGCAGCAAAAGCCGATCGCTATTATGCAAGACCTGTGTGGCCCGAAGATTCGTTTAGGTATTCTACCACCAGAAGGGTTAAATCTGGAAGCTGGTACTGAAGTTACCTTTGTTTTACAAGATAAGGGTGAGAATATTGACGAACTACCTCTACCATTGCCGACTTTGTTTGCAATGGTGCGACCAGGCGAACCGATTTTGATTAATGATGGTCGCGTCAAATTGATTGTTACAGATCGCGATGCCGATCGCATTCGGGCACAGGTAAAAATTGGCGGGTTAATTTCCACCCATAAGGGAGTGAACCTACCCCAAACTCCTTTACCTGTCAGTTCGATCACCGAAAAAGACTTGCTGGATCTGCGCTTTGGGATTCAGTTGGGTGTAGACTGGGTAGCGGTGTCCTTCGTGCGATCGCCACAAGACTTAGAACCCGCCCAAAGGATGATTGAAGCTGCTGGCGCTTCCATCCGCTTAATTGCCAAAATCGAAAGAGCAGAGGCAGTAGAACAGTTTGACTCCATTCTCAAGGTTGCTGACGGCATTATGATTGCCCGTGGCGATTTGGGCGTAGAAATGCCGATTCATGAAGTCCCTCTGATTCAAAAACACATAACTCGCCGTTGCAATCAGGCTGGTAAACCCGTAATTACAGCCACACAAATGCTAGAGTCGATGATTAGCGCCCCCGATCCCACCCGCGCCGAAGCAACCGATGTTGCTAACTCTATCTTGGATGGAACAGACGCGGTAATGCTTTCTGGTGAAACAGCTGTCGGACAATATCCCATCGCCGCCGTTCAGATGATGCACAACATCGCCGTGCGGACAGAGCAAGCTCTAGATGAAAGTAGCAGACATGCTTGGTGTCATGAAGCAGGTAGTCTCAGCGTTACCGAATCTGTGGCAGAATCCGTCTGTCGTATCGCTTATGAAACAGGCTCACGGGCAATTCTCTGTAACACTTCTTCAGGAAGTACGGCGAGAATGGTGTCTAAATATCGGCCTACTTCTCCCATTATTGCCCTTACCTCCGACATCACCGCTTACCGTCAGCTAGCACTTTCTTGGGGTGTGGAAGCTTTGCTGATTCCACCAGTCCACAATGCCGAAGAGATGTTTACCAATGTGGTGAACACAGTTGTAGATATGGGTTTAGCGAATAAGGGCGATAAAGTAGTTATTACCTCTGGTGTTCCAATTGGTAAATCAGGAACAACTAGTTTAATCAAAGTGCATTCCATTGGACAGCCAATTTCGGCATAAGGCACTTAGAATAAGGCTGTGGCTGTGGATAGTAAGCAAACTTGGGCAATGATTCAGAAAAATTGCCAGAATCAGAATTGAAGGATATAAGTCAAGAGTGTAAAGAACTGGGGAATTAAGTAAATCCTAAACAAACATCACGGAGTATTTTATGTCTAAGAATTTACTGGAACAATTGCGGAAAATGACTGTCGTGGTCGCAGATACAGGGGATATTCAGGCAATTGAAAAGTTCAAACCCCAAGACGCCACCACCAATCCTTCTCTGATTACTGCAGCAGCACAGATGCCAGAATATCAGGAAGTTGTCGATCAAACTTTACTCCAAGCAAAAAAAGATGCTGGAGCCAAAGCTACCCAAACACAGATAGTTTCTCTAGCTTTTGACCGTCTAGCAGTTGCCTTTGGATTAAAGATTTTGCAAATCATTCCCGGTCGCGTGTCTACGGAAGTAGATGCTCGCTTGTCTTACGATACCGAAGCTACCATTACCAAAGCACGGGAATTAATTGCCCAGTATAAAGCCGCTGGAATTGGTCGCGATCGCGTTTTAATTAAAATTGCCAGCACTTGGGAAGGCATTCGCGCTGCGGAAATTCTCGAAAAAGAAGGTATTCATTGTAACCTTACCTTGTTATTTGGTCTTCACCAAGCGATCGCCTGTGCAGAAGCTGGTGTCACCTTAATATCTCCCTTCGTTGGCCGGATTCTTGACTGGTACAAAAAAGATACCGGACGCGATAGCTACCCAGCAGCCGAAGATCCAGGAGTTTTGTCTGTCACCAAAATCTACAACTACTACAAGAAATTTGGCTATAAAACCGAAGTTATGGGAGCTAGTTTCCGTAACCTTGGTGAAATTACTGAACTTGCAGGTAGTGATTTGCTGACCATTTCACCGTCACTTTTGGCTGAATTGCAAGCAACCATTGGAGAACTACCACGTAAACTTGACCCTGCGAAGGTAGCAAACTTGGAAATCGAAAAGATATCCATTGACAAAGCTAGCTATGACAAGATGCACGCCGCTGACCGCATGGCAACTGACAAACTAGACGAAGGTATTAAGGGTTTCACCAAGGCACTAGAAGACCTTGAGAAACTTTTAGCAGACCGACTCGTTCGCCTGGAAGGAGAGGTAGTAGCAAGCCATTAGGGACTTGCAATTAAAAAACATCGAAAGTAGTGTGCGTTACGGCTTGAGGCGTAACGCACTTCAAATATCATGTCTGGGTAATTAGTTATGATTGCCATAGTCATTTCACCCCACACGTCAGTCCCTCATAGAGGAATGTCTACGTAGGCGTAGCCCGTCGTAGACATCGCACCAAAAATTTCCGCTGCGGACATGATATGACTCTTTTAATCTTCATGGTCATCGAACGGATCGTTCAATTCCTTGCTAGGAGGGCCAAAGGAGGTATAAATCGAAATTCCAGTGATGGCAATCACCACGGCAGCCACAGAAATGCTAAGAACTATTGCGGGTTCCATAATTGAGAGATAGATGATGAGTGCTATTCTTATAGAATATTACAGAAGATTAAAAAAAGCTTTG
>CAXUOL010000623.1:0-4524 GCA_964252435.1 uncultured Nostoc sp. | reverse complement strand
ACCTCTCGATACTGCTGGTGCGCTCTTACCGCACCTTTGCACCCTTACCAAATTTAGTTAGGAGTTATGAGTGATGAGTTAAGAGTTAAGAATTAATAATTCCTAACTCCTAACTTCTAACTCCTAACTGTTTTGGCGGTATCTTTCTGTGGCACTATCCTCACGATCGCTCGCACTGGACGTTATCCAGCAAGTTTGGTCTTTCGGGAGTCCGGACTTTCCTCAAATCAGTAACTATGACCAATCTGCAACCGCCTGCGCCTACTCTCTCCTTAGATCCAGTGTAATCTTGGATGGCATGGTGTGTCTGGTTGCTATTGCTTTTTTTTATTCCAAGGTAGAGCGTAAGTCCAATGTAATTTCCTGACTGTGAAAGGACAATTGATAATGCTAATGGGAGGAAAATCACGACCTGGGGCTAGACCTAAACGCACTTCAGATATCCTAAGCACCAGTTGCAGGGAAAAGTCTAACTCCTTTTTTCTACTAAGAAAGTCGTTGTACAACTTTTTTTGCCCTTTTTGTAGCCCATTGATATCAATTAGTGGTTTTTTTGCTGAATAGGTTCCAGCTACTTGATCGCGCTCGAAAACATCTTCTGCTGTCACTGTTTCAGTAAGTGTTTTCTTGGGAGCAATCAGGCTAGGACTTTGGGGTACTGCTAAGTCGCGGGTTAAGTCTGGTGATTTCCGAATTACGCGGCGCGATTGCTTACTATGTTCAACAACTAAAGAACTGTTATCCCAGTCAACGTATAAGGCAATATTATCCGATTTATTTTCAATGCTAATTCCTAAATCTTTCAAATCGTCAATTGGGTATGAGGGTTTGAGTTTAAAAGAAATTCCAATTTTGTCGTCGAGATTTTGTTCTTTGAGTTGCTCGTCAACGGTACCTTTTTTAAACTCATATTTAACTTGGTCATCGATGGATTCAACCATGCGGTTGAAAACATAAGAAACACCGATAATATAAATCGTCAAAACTACTAAATTTTGGTCGCTACTCCTCATAACTCAAAAATCTTAACTCCCGGTGCTAATGAATATATATTTGACTCATCGCTAATCTACAATTTTTAATTGCGTTTGATTGTTACAGAATTTTGCAGCCAGCCTCGTCGCCAAAAAAAGAATAGCAAACTCAATGCGATCGCTAACATCAATGCCCAGCAAAGTGGGTAGCCCCAATACCAATTCAATTCAGGCATATTATATGGCGATTTTTCAGTATTGAAATTCATCCCATATATTCCGGCAATAAAAGTCAGTGGAATAAAAATTGTTGAAACTATCGTTAGTACCTTCATGATTTCATTCATTTTATTACTCACTGCCGAAAGGTACACATCCATTAATCCAGATGCCAGTTCTCGGTAAGTTTCCACCATATCCATCACTTGCACCGTATGGTCATAACAATCTCGCAGGTAGATTCGCACTTCTTCACAAATCAAATCGGGATCATCTCGAATTAAAGAATTAATTGCATCTCGCTGAGGCCAGATAGCACGACGTAGTTGCAGTAATTCTCGCCTAATTTGATAAATATTTTGTAGTGTTTGTGGAGTAGGTCTGACTACTACCTCTTCTTCTAACTCTTCAATTCGCTCTCCATAAAGCTCCAGCACTGGAAAAAAGCCATCAATAATTGCATCTAATACAGCGTAAGCTAAATAATCCGCTCCCTGTTTACGGATGATACCTTTGTTTTTTTCAATTCGCGATCGCACCGCTTCAAAGCAATCATGTTCTGGTTCCTCTTGCACTGTCAGCAGATAATTTTTTCCTAATATCAAACTCACTTGCTCGCTATAAAAACCACATGTTCTTTCCTTTGGTACTACCATTCGGGCAATGAAAAGTAATTGCTCTTCATAATCTTCTGTTTTGGGACGCTCCGGTACATTGACTACATCTTCTAAAACTAGAGGATGTAACTTAAAAACGTTACCCAATCGTTGTAATATGTCTTGACTACCTAAGCCTTGTACGTCTACCCAAGAAATCGATTCCGCTTCCAGATAGGGGACACACTCCTCTGGAGTTTCTATTTGTTGGCGGATGAAATTGGTTTGGTTATAGTCAATCAAAAAAATTATCGGTGGTGGAGCATCTGCATCAATAAAAATAGTTCCAGGTATAGTCCCTGGTTGGTGATGGAACTCGTCTTCATACAGCTTGGTGAGTATTTTAGGAAGGCGACGTAGTTTTCGTGCCATGTAATATTACCTAATAGTGATTAGTAATTTGTCATTTGTGATTTGTCCTTTGTCATTCACAAATGACATAAGAATAACTTACACATCATTTTACAAAAATTAATACAAATATGGTAATCTCTAAGATTATGCAATTATTTAGGTTGCTAATTTAGTCATCAGCCAGATTTAATCTGATGAATTACGAATTACGAATTACGAATTACGAATTGGTATAACATATTGCCTCTGAATCAGCAATGCTACAAAAAACAGTTTGCCTTGGCAAGACAAACTGTTTAAAAAATATTTATCTGGGTCAGCAGAAATTAGAACATGCCCATACCGCCCATACCGCCCATGCCGCCCATGCCGCCCATACCGCCCATGCCACCCATATCAGGGGCAGGAGCAGCGGATTTCTTCTCTGGTTTTTCAACAACGATCGCTTCGGTGGTTAAGACCAAACCGGCAATGGAACCAGCGTTTTGCAAAGCTGAACGCACGACTTTGGCAGGGTCGATAATACCAGCGGCAATCAAGTCTTCAAATTCGCCAGTAGCAGCGTTGTAGCCAATGTTGAAGTCGCTATCTCGGACTTTCGAGACAATTACAGAACCTTCAGCACCAGCGTTGTCTGCTATTTGGCGCAAGGGGGCTTCTAGCGCTCGTTCGACAATATCAGCCCCAATTCTTTCTTCGTCATTTTGTAAGGTCTTTTTAATCGCTTCTACCACCTTAGCTAAGTGAATTAAGGTTGTCCCACCACCAGGAACAATACCTTCTTCCACAGCAGCTTTAGTAGCGTTGAGCGCGTCTTCAATCCGCAGTTTACGGTCTTTGAGTTCGGTTTCGGTTGCCGCACCCACTTTAATCACTGCCACGCCGCCAGCGAGCTTGGCGATGCGTTCTTGGAGTTTTTCTTGATCGTAGTCAGAATCAGTTTCTTCTAACTGTCTGCGAATTTGACCAATCCGCTTTTGTACTTCTGGTTTGGTGACACTACCAGCAACAATTGTGGTGCTTTCTTTGTCAATGGTGATTTTGCGGGCAGTTCCCAGCGCTTCTAAAGCAGCAGTATCCAAGCTTAAGCCGATTTCTTCCGAAATCAACTGTCCATCGGTGAGAATAGCAATATCTTCTAACAAAGCTTTGCGGCGATCGCCAAACCCAGGTGCTTTAATTGCAGCCACAGCCAGTACACCCCGCGCTTTGTTCACCACCAAAGTTGCCAAAGCATCACCTTCGACATCTTCAGCAATAATTAGCAAAGGCTGACCTGAACGGGCAACTTTTTCCAAAATTGGCACTAAATCTTGGATACTGCTGATTTTTTTGTCAGTAACCAAGATCCGGGCGTTTTCAAATTCGACGATTTGCCGTTCGTTGTTGGTGACGAAGTAGGGAGAAATATAACCCCTGTCAATCTGCATCCCCTCAACTACTTCTAGTTCAGTTGTCAGGGATTTAGATTCTTCAACGGTAATTACACCATCTTTGGTGACTTTTTCCATTGCTTGAGCTAACATTTGACCAACTTCTTCATCGTTACCAGCAGAAACAGTGGCAACTTGAGCGATCGCACTTCCTTCTATTGGCTTGGCTATTTTGGCAATTTCCAGTACCAATGCCTCAATAGTTTTGTCGATCCCGCGTCTCAAACTAACAGGGTTACTACCCGCCGCGACGTTCTTCAAACCTTCTCGAATTAAGGCTTGTGCTAAAACTGTGGCGGTGGTTGTTCCATCTCCAGCGACATCTTTAGTTTTTGAGGCCACTTCCTGGATGAGTCTTGCACCAGTATTTTCCAAAGGATCTTCTAATTCAATTTCCTTGGCAACAGTGATACCATCGTTGACAATTTGAGGTGCGCCAAATTTTTTCTCTAAAAGGACATTACGACCTTTGGGCCCCAAGGTGATTTTTACGGCATCCGCAAGGGCGTTAACACCCCTTTCTAGAGATCGCCGCGATTCCTCGTCAAATGCAATAATTTTCGCCATGTTTCATTTCTCCAGCGCTTCCATTAGACAATTTAGCACTCACAGCGCCAGAGTGCTAATCTCTCAAGCGGCTCAAGTTACAAATGGAAATAAAAAAATTGATTAATATACAGGTGATGCTCATATTAGATACTGGCAGTAATGCTTGAATTGGGAGATGAATCTAGACAACTCCCTTAAGTCCCTTGGTATTGCCGACCCTAGCGGCACCGGCTGGTTGGCAGTAGTATTTACGTTCCTCTTGGCTTGCCTTGTAACTTGGCGTTTAATTCCGACAGTACGCAAATTCGCCTTGCGGGTAGGTTGGGCTGACCAACCCAA
>CAXUOL010000622.1:0-4524 GCA_964252435.1 uncultured Nostoc sp. | reverse complement strand
AGTAAGAGAATAAATGTGCCGACAGCAATAACTACTTGATTCCCCATATATCCTCGTCTTCATTCTCTAATCCTGGTCTGGATAATACTACCACTGGCTTTGGATTCCAAGGTGCAAAGAATGGCAATAATAGTAATCCTGGTAAAGCAGCTATTGCTGTCAGTAGAAAGAATGTAGACCAGCCGGTGGTTTGTGCCCATGTACCTGCTGGAGCCGTGAGAATATCTCTACTAAAAGCCTGCAAACTGGAAAGTAAGGCGTACTGTGTAGCTGAAAAGCTTTGGTTACAAAGACTCATCAAAAATGCGACAAAAGCAGCTGTTTCTAAACCGGCACAGAATTGTTCTATATTAACGGCAGCTAACATTAGATAGAAGTTTTTACCTACTACTGCTAACGCAAAGAAAGCCAAGTTGCCGACGGCTTGCATGATGGCGAATATCCAGAGCGATCGATTAACACCAATTTTGGTCATTACTGCTCCTGCTGCCAAAGTGCCAACAATAGTGGCGAAAATTCCTAGCGCACCAGGAAACGCGATGTCGGTTTGAGTGAAATGTAAGCCTTTATCTAACAAAAATGGAGTGGATACATTCTTTAGTAAAGAATCCCCCAACTTGTAGATTACAATGAATATCAGGATTAAAAGTCCTTGTAACCAGCCCTGACGTTGGAAAAATTCAATAAAGGGTAATTTGACGGCGGCGGATAAAGTCTGAGGCGGGCGATCGCGTAGGACTGGTTCTGGTGCAAAAAAAGAAGTTACCAGTCCTACGAGCATCAACAGCGACATCAACAAGTAAACGGCTTGCCAAGGGATTCTATCTGCCAAAAATAGGGTAACGTAACCGGTTACGAGAATGGCAATGCGATAACCCAATAAATAAATAGATGCTCCAGCACCTCTTTCTTCTACTTCCACTACATCAGTGCGATAAGCATCAACTAAAATGTCTTGGCTGGCGCTCAAAAAGGCAACGGTAACAGCAGCAATTATTAAAGGTTGTAACCCTTGGGATGGGTGTTGTAGAGCCATTGCAGCTATACTTAACAGTAATGCTACTTGTGTAATTACCAGCCAACCTCGACGCCGCCCCAAAAAAGGCGGTACAAATCTATCTAGTAAAGGCGACCAGAGAAATTTTAAAGAATAGGGCAGCTTGACTAAACTAAAAGCGGCGATCGCTGCCAAACTGATTCCTTCTTTGGTCAACCATGCTTGTAACGTTTGACTGGTTAAATATAACGGCAATCCTGATGAAAAGCCAAGAAATAACAAAGCTCCCATCTTCGGGCTGCCAAAAATTCGTAGCAGCGATTTATTTACTTGCACAATCTTGAAGATTCCTTTTTATTTAATTGAATTGCAGTTATCTTGCCATAACTACTGTCTAATTTCGTGTAAGCACACAAATCTGCTAAGATTTACTTTATTTAAGATACATATCAGCAATACTCTAACAGTGTGATTATTCCTTAATTTTCCTTAATTGAATAAACTTGATGTGCCCTGATTTCTACCGCGTGGGCAGCAAGGCATTTTTCCCAACCTTCACGCGTGCCGATGTCGCTTTTATCCTTGAGCAGCCCTAATTCCTGTTCTTGTTGGGTGAGTTTAGCAAATTCTTCGTAGCGTGGGTAGTTGCTGGTAACAAATGTTTCCTTACGGTGTAAAATCGGCGGATTTGCCCTAGTTTCGTAGTCTCGATGAGTTATGAACAGGGTTTTTAAATCAATACCGATGCTGGCTTTTAACGTCGGGTGGGGATCAGTGTCGAATTCGGGGTAAGACAGATAAGATATTTGCGGCTTATCAGTGTGATATTTGATTAATGTGGTTTCATCTACACGCCCAATGGTACGGCTAGCGCAACCTTCACAAATTCGGAGTATGGGGTCAAGTGCAGCAAGTGCCGAAACATGTACGTACAGCGCACCGCGCGTATGTTTACCAATTTTGCTTTTTTCACACGCAGTTTGAATCACCCCAGGTTTACCTAAGCTGAAAAGCTTTTGGTCGGCTACTTGACAAGCTTCCTCGTAGCTACTAAAAAAGGCTTTGATATCATGCCGCATTTCTGGCGCTAACTTTTGCCATGCAGGGCGTCGATCGAAGTGGGTGAGGGCGAGATAAACTTGGATATCTAGAGAACGACGATAAGCGATCGCATCCCATTCTTCTTCATCAGTAGCTTGCAAAACTACACCAAAGGCGCGGCGAAAGTTACCAAATTCGCTCAGTAATTCTTGTTCATTTTCCAATTCGCCTTTGGCAGGCAGTCTACCGCGTTTGGTAAAAAAAGCCATTAATGGTTGCAGTTGTTCTTGATAGTCTTCAAACCGTTTAACGGGGATGCGGACTCGCGGTGTAGAAGTTGCAGAAAAGAAGCGGATAGCTTTGTAACTTTCCTTTTCAACTTCATCTCGAAAAACAAAGTAGACACCTAAAGCGATCGGTACTGCATCGACATTTAGGACTTCATCAATATAAGTTTTGAGTTCTTGTTGTTCGTAATATTTCTGAAAAGTATTGCGGCGCGTCACAATGCCATCATTGTAAGCAAGTTGGGTTTTGCTGGGAGCATTAATCAGGATTTGAGCCGCGACAATTAAAACTTTCCCGGTGAGTTCCCAAGCTTGGGTAAGGCTCTGACGGCGTTCTTCTGAGTCTTCAATGACGTTGAGGATATAACCCAAATTGACCACATCGGCGGCGGTGCGTGGTACATCAGGATAGTAGTAAGGGTCCCAGCCTGCACTGGTGTAGCCTAAGTTTTTTACTCGCTCCACATCACCACCATAGCCGCAACCGTAGTCAAAAAAAGTGGTGTCTGGATTCAGAATTGCCCATTCTATTGCCAATCGTACTGGACGAGATAAATCAGTGCGAGCGATCGCAGCTCTGTGACGCTCGATTTCTAGCGCTTCAGACATAATATTAATTCGTAATTCGTAATTCGTAATTAAGACACGTAGAAGCTAATATTTTTTCAAGGTTTAACGGCCAGTTGAATTAAATCTTCAATTTTCTTGATATTTGGATCGCCAGCTAAGTAGCCAATACCGCGATGCAAATGTAAGCGGAATTGGGTGGCGAGGGTTTCTTTATCGGTGGGATAACCGTCATTGTGACAGCGTTGCTTGAGGGCGAGGAGGAGAATATCAGACATTTCGCCGCCAAAGACGCGCCAGGTCATTTCGACGTTGCTATCTTGGGGAATTGGGACGGGGGAGGGTGCGGTTGATTCTGCGAGGGAGCGACAAAACGCCCAACGGCATAGGATATTCCATTGGTCAATTTTAGTGCTGCGTCTAAGTTTGAGAAGTTGGTCTTTAGCTGTTTGAGAAAGTTTTATTCTTTCGATTGGGGATTCCATAATCTTCCTAAAAATTGAAGTAGTTTTTGCTCATAAACCCAAACAGTAGCGAACCGCAGTTTCAACTTCAAGCATCTTCGAGTCAGAAATCTTGCCAGATGGATCAGCAGGAAAGCGATTTGGATCTAAAGAACGAATTTGAAAACATAAGAACACTGTTTCTATAAGCAATCCACTGTTATCTGGAGAGATTCGTATATTTGTTGGATAATCACGCTTAATATTGGTTCCTTTCGTACCGACAACTACAGTCACAACCAAAGGTAATTGGTTGATAGCGTCTATAGATAATACTAAAACTGGTCGTGTTCCTGCTTGTTCTCGTCCCTGTACTGGATTAAGATTGACAAAATAAATTTGTCCTCTCTCGATACTCACAACTTTTCTAACCCATCCATTTCTGTAATACCAAATTCATTATTAATAAAGGAAATTTCTGTTTTTATATCTAAATCACTAGCCATTGCAACTAGTTGTTCATTCATATATTTAACATCAGTGAATTTATTTGATATTTGCTTTTTTTCTTGCACTTTTTTGGCAATACGTTCTAATAGCCATTCTAATTCTTCTAATGACAAAACACGTAGGTCATGCTCTATTTTTAGTACATGGGGTGAGTTCATAATTGCTTATCTACTTTCCAAAGGTCGTGATATATATTTTAAATATCTTTTTTAACCGATATCTACTACCAAAAATATTTATTTTCTACTACTGTCGTTTGGCGGGTGGTGGAGTCGTATTTGAGGAGATATTCGCGGGCGATCGCTTCATTTTCTCGCAGTGTTTCTACTTCTTTCTTGCCAATCTCAGTATCGGTAGATAACAGAATCACTTGATGGCTGGCGGATGGAAAGTAACGTTCAACTAAGTTACTGCGGTGAGAGGAGTCTAGTCTACCTAGTGGCGTATCGATGGCTACTGGTAGGCGGTGTCCAGAGATTTTGGCTAAACCCCAGAGGAAGGCGATCGCTAGTAGTTGTTTTTCGCCAGCCGAGAGGCGATGTTTAGGGACTGGTTTACCATTTAAATCATACAAGTGAAGTCCAAAAGTATTGCTATCAATGGCGATACGATGCACTAAATCTGATTTGTGGAGGAGATAAAGGAAGCAATTTTTAACTTCTTCCTCTAATTTATTGAG
>CAXUOL010000621.1:0-4534 GCA_964252435.1 uncultured Nostoc sp. | reverse complement strand
GTACAGCTAATGCTAGAGATTTAGTAGCTTTGGCAGATTCCCTCTCACGCTTACCGGAATTATCCAACTTAGTAGTTGAGACGCATTCTCCTTTCCTGAAAGCTTTGCAGAAAGTCCCAAGTGTATTGGAAGAATTGGCACAAAAGTTACACGCACATCTTGTAGAGTCGCCACCCATACTAATTAAAGAAGGCGGATTAATTCGCCCTAGTGTAAATCCCCTATTGGATGAAAGGAAGGCGACTGTAGAAGCAGACCAGCAGTGGATTGCCAACTTGGAAGTTGATGAGAGAGCTAAGACAGGAATTTCCACACTGAAGGTAGGATTCAACAAAACCTTTGGTTATTACATCAGTATTTCTCGCACCAAAGCCGACCAAGTACCCGCTAATTATATCCGTAAGCAAACCTTGACCAATGAGGAACGTTACATCACCCCAGATTTAAAGGAACGAGAAGCTAGGATTCTCACGGCGCGAGATGATTTAAATCAGTTAGAATATGAGATTTTTACGGCGTTGCGGGAAGAGGTAGCACAAGAGGCAGAAGTAATTCGCAATCTGTCTCGTGCAGTAGCGGCGGCGGATGTGTTGTGTGGTTTGGCTGAGTTAGCGGTGCATCAAGGTTACTGTCGTCCCGAAATCTTGCCAGGAAGAGAGATAAACATTGTTGATGGTCGTCATCCGGTGGTAGAACAGTCTTTACCTGCGGGGTTCTTTGTGCCGAATTCAACGCAATTGGGGAGTGGAGAATTGGGAGTAGGGAGTAGTGAAGCAGAAATTTCCCCACTCCCCACTCCCCACTGCCAACTCCCTGACTTAATCATCCTTACCGGGCCAAATGCAAGTGGCAAAAGTTGTTATTTGCGTCAGGTGGGATTGATTCAGTTAATGGCGCAGATTGGTAGTTTTGTACCCGCGAGGTTTGCTAGATTGGGAATATGCGATCGCATTTTCACCCGTGTCGGTGCAGTAGATGATTTAGCAACTGGTCAATCTACCTTCATGGTGGAGATGAATGAAACCGCAAATATTCTCAACCATGCTACATCTAGATCGTTGGTACTATTAGATGAAATTGGTCGCGGGACAGCAACATTTGATGGTCTTTCCATCGCTTGGGCGGTGGCAGAATATATAGCAGTGGATATTCGTTCACGCACAATTTTTGCCACCCATTACCACGAGTTAAATGAACTGGCTAGCATTATCCCGAATGTAGCTAACTATCAGGTGACAGTGAAAGAATTACCCGACCAAATTATCTTTTTGCACCAAGTCCAACCAGGAGGTGCTGATAAGTCTTATGGAATTGAAGCGGGAAGATTGGCGGGTTTACCAGCCGTAGTTATTCAACGGGCAAAACAAGTCATGGGGCAAATTGAAAAACACAGTAAGATTGCGATGGGACTGCAAAATCTTGATGGGTAAGCAAGTTCGTAGTAAGGACTTTAGTCCTTATTTTCTAAGCACTAAAGTGCTTACTACAAACCGAGGTGTTAATTACTGCCGAAAAATTTCTACTTTTTGTAACACCACTTCTTGATTTGGACGATCTCTAGTTGTAGGCACATTAGCGATCTTGTTGACTATATCTAGACCTTCGACAACTTCACCAAAAACACTGTGTTTGTTGTCAAGGTGAGGTGTTGGTGCTTCTGTAATAAACCATTGCGAACCATTAGTACCGCGTCCGGCATTAGCCATCGACAAGATACCTGCACGAGTGTGTCTCAATTCAGGATGAAACTCATCTTCAAATTGATATCCTGGGCCACCAGTACCCCATCGGTTGGCTGTATCTAGATAACGACTCAGAGGATCGCCACACTGAATCATAAAATCAGGGATGACCCGATGAAAGCGAACTCCATCGTAAACTGGAGTTCCCTTACCAGATTGACCCGTTTTAGGGTCTTTCCAGTCGATTGTTCCAGTTGCTAGACCAACAAAATTTTTGACGGTGTTGGGGGTTCGCTCTTCTTCCAAACGAACTACAATTTCACCCAAGGAAGTAATTAAACGAGCGTGCAGTGTTCCATCACCGGGAATATTAATTTCTGGAAAGTTCATTAGATATCCTATTTTAACCAGTGCCAGTATTTGAACTATATAAGTTTATCAGCATTCAAGTTACCGCCTTTAGACATGAAAAAAACCTGAAGGCAGGAAACTTGAGCCAACAAATATTTTACTCTGGCAAATTTATCGCTGGATTACGGCTAAAGAATCCTCTAGGGACTAACTTAAAGCCAACTCGGTGAACAGGCATCACAGGCCAATCTTCTGATCGCGGAATATGAGTTACGCCCATTGTGTACCACAGTACGATATCTTCACCCAGCAAAGACTCATTGTCTGAGATATATTTTGGTAAGCCCTGTCCCGGTTGAGTTTGATTAGGATAATCTCCCCCAGCATAAAGTTCAGTAGGTTTATATTTTGTTACCCAGAGGTGATGAGTAGCAAATTCTGCCCGTTGACGGATTTTTGAACCTTCCCCAGGGAAAAATATCGAGTTTCCTTCAGGCATCAGCATATATCCAGGAGCAGCACCGAGAGCATTCTTTTTGTCTGTACTAACAATCATCCATTCCCGACTGCTTTTCATATCCAAATCGCGCACAGCAGAGGTTTCTTTGGCTAGTGGGGTTTCTGCAACTGCGATCGCATTTCCTAAAGGATTTTTATCATCCATCGGCAAAGCTTTCACATTCATTTCCATCACAGAATTCGCCTGACCATCGATATCGAAATCTAGGCGATAATTGAAAAAGTGCTGATGATTTACTCCAAAGATATTCTTAGCAATTAACCGACCAGATGAATCATCATCAGATTGCTTTTGGGCAGCCGTTCCCTGCGTCAATACGATACCCGTTAATTCATTTTGGACTTCCAAAGTCCCATCTTGGTGAAAGATCCAATTGATGCTGTAATCATAGTTGTCAATGGCTACCGTCATCTTCATCACTAATTCTCGACCGCGACGGACATCATTACGCTGAGTATTATACTCATAGTGTTTCCACAGCATTCCGCGATCGCGCTCGTAGATACCGATAACCCCTGGTATTTGATAAGGTTCTCCCTGCTCATTAGCAAATACAGCATTTAGCAACAAGCCATTTTCAGGAATTTCTTTACCTAATTCCATCGGATTTGCTAGTAAACCTAAGTTGTATTCTCCAACATCAAAGGCATTTCTGAACGACCAAGTAGGTTCAGGATTGCCATAAGGTACTACCATTTCTGAGAGGCTAGCGCGGTATAAAACTGGTCGAATATTTTCCCCATCATTGTGCATCACTTGGTAAAGCATTAATCCATTACGAGGATGTATTGAATAGCGAAAATTCCAACCTTGCCAGCTAATTTCATTATCTTTTATTTGAAAATTTCTACCATTAGGTTGGAGTATTTTCAATACTTTAAGTGGTGGCAGTAATTTGCCCAAGGATTTGATATCATAATCCCAGTTTTCTTTAGAGAAAGGTACGTTTCCTCTATCAACAAAACTAGCAATTTTACCTGTGTTCAAATTGACTGTTGCTAAGACTCCTTCAATCGGACTACCGTAATAGTTCCAGCCTTTGCCTTTATAGTAAGATAAGCTGCGACAAAGACGATTACCTGTTGCTTCTTCGTGTTCACTCAGAATTCCTGGTGCCCACCAACTAATTTTGACTCGATCGAAATCGGTAATTCCCCGCCTTTGCATCGCTTTTTGCCATCGGGGATCGGCTTTAACTACCTGAGTTGCTAGTTCATATTCTGAATTAACGATCGCAGGTTGAACAGACGCTATTTCTTTCCAAGAACTTAAGGTTTTGCTTCTCAGATCAACAATTCCTTCAAAGGTTTTGTTTTCTGAACGTTCATAGATTACCAAAAAAACTTTTCGCCCAAAGACTTTACCAGGTGTAAAATTTAGAACTTCTTCTTTATCCGGTTCTTGTAAAGCAATAAGTGGAAAAACTGCCATTTCGCTCAAAGTTTTTTCTCTTTGGATGACCGAAACAGCTGTGCTAATTTCTACCTCAGTTAGCGAAGTGAGAGGATGGGAAGTAGAAGGCTGTTGAGCCATCAATCTTTCCATTAATCCGATTGAGATAGAAATGACAACAATGATCGCAATAGATAGCCATAAAAAACGCTTTAGCCGCTTAATCATCTTTTACATTTATTCAAAAGACTTATAGTTATCTATTTCCAAGCCTAAGATTGAAAACCGATAAATTAAGAGGCTAAAGCGAAATTAATTATATTGAACGCTATCCGCTTTTTCGGTCAAAATTCATTCTGAATTCTGACCGGAGTTTCGGAGTCTCCGGCTCCGCTCCTGACTCCTGAATTCTGTTTGATAACCTTTGTACAAGACTCATTGATGAGTTACTTAGCAGCTTTTTTTAAACTTTGCCATCTTTGTCGCAGTTGCTGCAAGTTAGGTGTATGACCACCATAACGCCAGCCAACATAAGCTTGACAAATTTCATCTATTACCTCAGCAGTTGCTAGAGCATGATGCTGGTATG
>CAXUOL010000620.1:0-4534 GCA_964252435.1 uncultured Nostoc sp. | reverse complement strand
CAATAGCTACTGAAAATATTTGTAAATAACTGGGAAACTATGAGAATTTTGGTGACGGGCGGTGCTGGGTTTATTGGTTCCCATCTCATCGACCGACTAATGAATGCTGGGCATGAAATAATATGCTTGGATAATTTTTACACTGGTCATAAACGGAACATTCTGAAATGGTTAGGCCATCCGTACTTTGAATTGATCCGCCACGATATTACCGAACCAATTCGGTTAGAAGTGGATCAAATTTATCATTTAGCTTGTCCTGCTTCACCAGTACATTACCAGTACAACCCAGTTAAAACCGTTAAAACTAACGTGATGGGAACACTGAATATGTTGGGGCTAGCTAAACGTGTAAAAGCGAGGTTTTTCTTAGCTTCCACGAGTGAAGTATACGGAGATCCAGAAGTTCATCCTCAAACTGAAGAGTATAGAGGTAGCGTCAATCCCATTGGAATACGTTCATGCTATGACGAAGGTAAAAGAATTGCTGAAACTCTAGCATTTGATTACTACAGGCAAAATAAAGTTGATATTCGAGTTGTGCGGATATTCAACACCTACGGGCCGAGAATGTTAGAAAATGATGGTCGGGTGGTGAGCAACTTTATAGTTCAAGCCTTGCAGGGTAATCCTTTAACGGTGTACGGTGATGGTTCGCAAACTCGTAGTTTCTGCTACGTTTCCGATTTGGTAGAAGGATTCATCCGTCTAATGAATAGCGACTACATAGGCCCAGTCAACCTGGGCAATCCTGGTGAATACACGATTTTACAATTGGCACAAACTGTGCAAAATATGATCAATCCAGACGCGCAGATTAAGTTCGAGGCACTACCTTCGGACGATCCCCGACGTCGCCAGCCTGATATCACAAAGGCAAAAACTTGGTTAAATTGGGAACCTACCATTCCTCTGCAAGACGGTTTAAAACTGACAATAGAAGATTTTCGCGATCGCATTCAAAGCGATGTCAATAATTCAACCACCTGAGTGGCGTCTAGCGTTGCTCTAAATTTTCATGCAGGCTAACCGATTGGTAGCTAGTTTATATTAGTTGCTGAGTTTTCTTAAGTGTGTAAGTGTAAAATTGAGAACTTTTTTTTGAAAATTAAGCCCAAAAAAGTGGGGAGTTAAATAAATGCGTGTTTGCGTTATTGGTACTGGTTACGTTGGTTTAGTTACAGGTGCTTGCTTGGCTCATATTGGGCATGATGTAATTTGCGTAGACAACAACGAAGAAAAAGTTAAGTTAATGAAGTCTGGGCAGTCTCCAATTTTTGAGCCGGGACTCTCAGAAATTATGCAGTCTGCCATTCAAACAGAGAAGATTCATTTTACTAGCGATCTTGCGGCTGGAGTTTCCCACGGAGAAATTTTGTTTATTGCTGTGGGAACGCCACCTTTACCCACTGGTGAAAGTGATACTCGTTATGTTGAAGCTGTAGCCCGTGGGATTGGGGAAAATCTCAACGGTGGTTATAAAGTCATAGTGAATAAATCTACAGTACCCATTGGCTCAGGTGACTGGGTGCGGATGCTTATTCTGGATGGTGTTGCAGAGCGGCAGAAAACACTCATACCCGCAGGTGGAGTACCAAGTGATGAGAAATTATCTGAGTTTGCAGCTGAGTTTGATGTAGTCAGCAATCCAGAGTTTTTGCGCGAAGGTTCGGCAGTTCATGACACCTTCAACCCCGATCGCATTGTATTAGGAGGCAATAGTCAAAGAGCAGTAGCCTTAATGCAACAACTGTATGCCCCAATTGTGGAACGCAAGTACGCTGACGATCAATCTTTACCTCCAGTGCCAATTCTGGCAACAGACCTGAGTTCGGCGGAGATGATTAAATACGCCGCTAATGCCTTTTTAGCTACTAAGATTAGTTTTATTAACGAAGTTGCTAATATTTGCGATCGCGTCGGTGCTGATGTCACCCAAGTAGCCAAAGGTATCGGTCTAGATTCTCGCATTGGTAACAAGTTTTTACAAGCTGGTATTGGTTGGGGTGGTTCTTGTTTTCCCAAAGATGTCTCCGCCCTGATTCACACTGCTGATGACTATGGTTATGAAGCCCAGCTACTAAAATCTGCTGTCAGTGTCAACGAACGTCAGCGGTTGATTGCTTTAGAGAAACTCCAACAAGTTCTAAAAATTCTCAAAGGCAAAACAGTCGGACTACTCGGACTGACCTTCAAGCCTGATACCGATGACTTGCGCGACGCCCCAGCACTCAACCTAATTGAGCAGCTAAACCGACTGGGAGCCAAAGTTAAAGCCTATGACCCCATTGTTTCCCAAACAGGTCTACGTCATGGACTTTCTGGGGTATTAGTAGAAACCGATGCCGAAAGACTAGCTGATGGCTGCGATGCTTTAGTACTCGTCACCGAATGGCAGCAGTTCAGCACTCTCGACTATGTGAAGATGGCGAAACTGATGGCTCACCCCGTTATTATCGATGGTCGTAACTTCCTTGATCCCGAAGCAATGATACGCGCTGGATTCCAATATGTAGGCGTGGGAAGATAGAAAGTTAGGAGTTAGGAGTTAGGAGTGATAAATAAAAATTAATTACAATCTATAATTAATAATTCCTAACTCCTTTCAAAGCCTAAAGACTTAAACTACCGCCTAGAATCATCTAGGCGGTATTTAATTTGTTTAAAGCTTCACTTTACTTTAATTTTTTGCCTATAATCTTAGAGGTTGTTTGAAAAGTCGCAAAGTATACTAGAAACCCCTCTCCGAAACGGAGAGAGGCTTTGAAACCCCCATTCCCTTATAGGAAAGGGAAGCTAGGGGGGTTAGGTTTCTGAGACTTAGATGTTACCAAAAATACTTTTCAAACATCCTCTTAGATTAAGGACTATTTGGAATACGTTCAATTTCAGCATATCCACTGAAAATAAGTTTTTGACCTTCAGTTTCTAATCGGTTGAGCCGCATTTTCACCCCATCGAGGTCAAAACGATCCAAATCGACCATATTATCTAAAATTTCTACCAGTGCCACGCTCAAGGTTTGCGAGATTTCCCGTTGTGCTTCTGGCACTTGGTCAAGTTGAATTTTCGGATCTTTGAAAGAAACTCGCCGCCGTCTTTCAATACCTACAGTTAAAATCATGCTCAGGGGTACGAGTTCGCCATTGTTTAAATCTGCTTTTGCTACAAGCTGTAAGCGATTTTCGGGTAATAGCTGTACCTGAACATCTGTAAAGGAGACTGGTTCACCGCCAGATAATTCTGTCAGTGATGGTACGGTGAGGTTAAGCAAGCGCTTTTTCACCAGTTCTGCATTAAAGGCTTGGTTTATGCCTGCTTCTGATAAAATTACTTGAGCGATCGCTTGAGTGGGTTGCTTAAGGCTGAGTTTGCCCTTTAAAACCGAGCCGAAGTCAATGGCAACCGCATCAGTTTCAAAAGACATTTCCTCAACCGCGAAATCTTTCCGAATTACCAAGCCACGACCGCTCATTTTGAAGCTATCAATGCTGCCTTGCAAGAGCTTGCTGGAGGGGTAGCAGCGCACAAAGACTTCTACTGACTCGCTCATGCTAAACAGGTGGCGAATCGTTTGGCTGGCAACCGTGTTGAGCATCCGCTCTCCCCAATCTGTGCCTTTAGGATCTTGTAAACCAGTAAGTCCGCCGAACATGTGGTTTTTAGTCTCTAGAAGTTCTTTGTACTTTTGTAACAAACTGTGAAGAATACAGCAAGCGATCCCGTGATTAATTGTGCTGATAGGTAGGTGTAGGATAGCTGATGGTTAGAAGTCCACTGTGTCAAATGTTACTTTTATTCTAGTGAGTGGGAGTAATTGAACTAAGTTATTGCTAAGACTCTTCACCAGTACTAAATATGATACACCTAAATATTCTAGAACTTGCCAAGCAGGGTGATACAAATGCGATTAACACTCTGGTAAGTCAGTGGTTAAATTCACCTAGAATTACGTCAAAAACTAGTTTCAAACAAAATTGTCTACAGATAATGTTGGAATCAATTGAAGTTCCAGCACAATGGTTAGTAGTCCCAGTTATTTGTGATGAATTAATTAATTTAGGCATCCAATCTTTTAATAATGTTAAAATATCCGGTAGAGTAACAGGTGAAGATTTTCCCTATTGGCAACAAGAAATTGAGTTAGAAGCACTAGTAAATTCAACTGTATTAACGCCTCAAACAAAAATTGAAGTGGAATCTTCAATTGCCATTACTAAAACAAAAACAGATAATAAATTAACTGTAAAAAAACCATCTTTTTTGGGATCATTGTTTAGAACATTTTACTCTTGACTTAATGTTTCAATCAACAAATCTACCTGCTGTTGTCGCTGCTGCAAAAAACCTTCGCACTGACGCAAATACTCTACAGCAGTTGCAAATTGGTCAAATACAGCTTCCAATTCCAACTCACCCGCCTCAATGCGAGTAATAATTCCCTCTATTTCAGCAACCTTCGCCTCATAATTCCAACCCTCCTCAGAACTAGAAGCACTCTTACGTTTAACCATTAACCTCTCTGCGTCCTCTG
>CAXUOL010000619.1:0-4540 GCA_964252435.1 uncultured Nostoc sp. | reverse complement strand
CGCAGTTGACAGACACGAAAGTTTCTAAAGACGATATGGCTGAAACTTTGTTTGCTTTAGGAATGCGTTTGAAAGAAACTGAATTTATTCCTAAATTACGAGAAGCAGCCAATGAACGCAGCGACGAATATACTGCTGTACCGCTTCTAGAAACTACAAAGTTATCAAAAGTAAGTGTTAACTCACTCTAACAGTACAGCAGAATTACATTCGTAATTAAGTCAAAAGGCAAGGACAGATGAGGAAGATCAGAGAGATAATGACTCCTAACTCCTAACTCCTAACTCAGCACTCTCAAAAGGATGACTCAGGTGGAAAATTCGGTTTCTCAATCTGTTGAGTTGAAGTCAGAAACAGCTGTGCAGCTTGACAATTTGCTGCATTTACTTATCGATCTCAAAATTATCGAATCCCCTGAGCAATCTCCTTTATTACCATCAGAAACTGATAATAGTAATGAGTATATTCCAGAAGAAATTGAATTATTGCAACTTCCTCCAGTGACATTAGAAGTATGTGAAGCTTATTTAGAGTCTGATTTTAATTTGACTCAAGATATATCTAATTACTCACAAACTATTCAAGAAGAATTAGAAGAATCTATTGAAATATTTACAGAATTTGAGGATAAATTAGACAATTCAGAGGATGCATTGCAAAAATTACGAGAGATATTGGTCGGATATGAGCTAACAGAAATAAACAATATTACAGATAAAATCGAACAAAAATTAACAAAAATAGAGCATCAAATTTACGACCCTAAAGAGCTAATAAATCTACTACTACCGTGGATTTCTGAACTTTTAAGGCTGAAGATTACAGAGTCGAGAGAGGAAATTGTCCAGATAATTGCTCCGATCATTGATGAGACTATCCGCAGTCGCACTGAACAGGATAAAGTTAGCATGGGTACAGCGATCGCACCTGTAATCCCTCTAGCTATTTCCCAACAGATTATTATAGCTCCAGAAGAAGTTTCAGATGCGATCGCTCCGGCAATGGGACGAGCCATAAAAAAGCAAATTGAAATTGAACAGAATATTGTGGTGGATGCACTCTACCCAATTATTGGTAGTACCATAGCCAAATATATGGCAGAGACAATCCGTGCCATTAACCGACAAGTTGAAGAAACCCTCAGTGTTGAAGGCATCAAACGTAAAATTCGTGCCAAGCTACAGGGAGTTTCAGAAGCAGAATTAATTCTTAAAGAAGCTCTACCATTTACCATTCAAGCTATTTTCTTGATTCATAAAACATCTGGTTTAGTAATCTCAGATATTCAGCACTCTCATGTAGAACAGTTAGAGGCTGAAATGGTAGCAGGAATGCTGACAGCAATTCGTAGCTTTGCCAATGATTGCATCAATCAATCTGGAAGCATAACAGAATTAGATGCAATTGAATATGGAACATCCAAAATAATTTTAGAAGTTGCAGGATACTGTTATTTAGCGATTGTTGTGCAAGGAGAGCCAAGCAAAAACTTTATTGGGAAAATGCGGCAAGTCTTCAGTACAATCATTAAAAAATATGGTGATTTAATTGAAAAGTATGATGGCGACCCAGATTTAATTCCTATTGATATTCATACACTTCTAGAAGAACTGAAAAATACAGGTATTCAGGAGAAAAAGAAAACAAAAATATCACCGCTACTGATATTAGGTTTAACAATTATCAGTAGCATTTTCATTCCTTGGGGTATTTGGCAATACCGTAGTGGAGTTATACATTCCATTGAAAATCAAACTTCGTTGGCTCTAACTTCTGTTCCAGAACTAGCCGTATATCGGCTTACTGTACAAGTAGAACACAATAAATTAAAATTAACAGGACGATTACCTAATCAACTTCTTCGCCAGAAAGCCGAGCAAACTGTCAAAATTACCTCTCCTAATTGGTTGATTGACAATCAAATTTTATTAGTAGAAGTACCAGCAGACCCCGTATTAGCTGCTGCTGAAGTCAAACGAGTTACAGCAGTTTTAAATCAGACTAACGATATCGCAATTTCCGCTCAATATATCGCTGGTAAAGTAGCTGTTGAAGGAACTGTCAACAGAATTGCAGATGCTCAGATTATTACTAATGCATTTGAACAAATTCCCGGCGTAAAATCTGTGTCTAGTGCGGTGCGAGTAGAACCTCCACAGATTGAAGTTCGATTTTACTTTCAACCCGACTCAGCGAGTTTAATGAAATCAGATACAGCGCATAAGATTCAACAGGTTAAGTTTTTCCTCAATCGGCACCCAAATAAGCATTTAAAAATTATTGGTTATAGTGACCATACTGGCGCGAACAAATCTCAAAAATTGGCACTGGCGCGAGCAAAGGCTGTACAACAAGCACTGATTAAATTAGGCATCGAGCCATCTCGCCTACAGGTCATTGGGAGGACAAATTTACCACCAGGAATTGATGAAACTCAACCCTTGTGGTTAAGCCGCTGTGTTGCTCTAGAACCGATGAACAAGCAATTTTAAGTTTATAGTAGCGATGATTTTGATCAAACATTCTCTATTTTTCTTCAACTATGTCTACAATCTCTAAAAAAATCTGCTTATTTGGTGATTTTGGTGTTGGTAAAACTAGTCTGATTCGCCAATTTGTAGAGTGTCAGTTTAGTGATGAATACCTTTCAACTGTAGGAGTAAAAATATCTCGTAAATTGGTTTGTGTTTCTGAAAAAGACCTACTCTTTGAACAAAACTTACAGTTAATAATTTGGGATATTGAAGGTAGTAATAAGTTTAAAGCAGTTGCTAAAAATTATTTTCAAGGTTCTAAAGGTGCTGTGATAGTCGGTGATGTGACACAAGCAGAAACGCTCAATCATATCCAGGAGCATATTCAAACTTTTTTAGCCGTTAATCCTAACAGCTATATTGTTGTTGCACTGAACAAATCAGATATGATTGCAGCCGAATATTTAGAAAAAATTCGTAAAATGTATCAATTCACCAATCAAGCTAATATATTAGACACTTATGTAACTTCAGCTAAAACTGGCAATAATGTTGATAAAATATTTCAAGCTTTAGCCACTCGTTTAATTTAATTAAGATGAATTTATTTTTGACAAAGCTATTATCTGTATGTGGTATTGAATATTTGATAATTGATGAGAACTTCAAGATTCTAGAGATGTCTTTGGGATTAAATCATTTTGCCGATATTCCTAATGAAGCAAAGCTCGGTCATGATGTTCGGATTGTGTTTCCAGAATTAGAGGGACTGGAAGATGTTTTTGATGCAATTCGACAGGGAGAACAAGATAATTTTGAATTAAAAGGAATTAGGCGATCGCAAGATACAGCTTCTCCTTCGTATATTGATATTCGGATTACTAATAATCTTCAAGAAGACCATTTTAGCAATCGACTAACCATTGTTGTCGAAGATGCGACAGAACGGATGGTGCTTGAGCAATCTTTATTTCAAGGTGCAAATGAAGCAAATCTTTTGCTACGCAACTTAAAGGCTTCTAAACAATATATTGACCAAATTGTGACATCAATGGCGGACGCTTTGTTAGTGACAACGCTATCAGGCAAGATAAAAAAAATGAATTATGCCGCACAAATTTTATTGCAATATAACGAAATAGAACTCATCGGTCAACCGATCGCAAAAGTTATTAGAGAAGTCAATAAGTATCCATTGACAATTGATGATATTGATATATCCCACAGTCAAGACATAAATCTTTTAGTAAAAGAGGTAGAAACAGTTTGTTTTACCAAAAGTGGTAAAACAATTCCTATAGCTTTTTCATACTCAATCGTCAAGACAGAAATTGAACATTTTCAAGGTTATGTTTACATTTTACGGGACATGACTGAACGAAAGCAGGCAGAACTTGCTAAACAGGAATTCTTAGCGATGATTAGCCATGAAGTTCGGACTCCGATCGCATCAGTAATTGGTATGGCCGGTTTGTTGCAATATACTGAATTGACTGCTGAACAGCAAGACTTTGTTGAAACCATCTACACCAGTGGAAATTCTTTACTCAAAATTATTAACGATTTCCTTGACTTCTCCAAAATACAATCAGGCAACTTAGAACTCGAAGAGGAGCCTTTTGCTTTGCGAAATTGCATTCATGAGGCTTTTTATATGCTTGCGCCTACAGCTAGAGAAAAAGGTTTAAAACTCACATTTTTAGATAGTCCTGAACTTCCTACTACGATTGTGGGAGATATCACCAGACTGCGCCAAGTCTTGATTAATTTAATCAGTAATGCGATTAAATTTACCGAAACTGGAAGCATAGAAGTTTCAGTTATAACCCGCAAGAATAGCGATATTAGTCATTCTTCTGCTGCAAATACTGACGAAATTCAGTTTAGTATTAAAGATACAGGTATCGGAATTCCATGCGATCGCCTGGAGCGCTTATTTAAAGTCTTCAGTCAAGTTAACTCCTCCATTACTCGACAGTATGGCGGTACTGGCTTAGGTCTTGCCATCTGCAAGCAACTGTGCGAGTTAATGGGTGGCAGAATTTGGGTTGAAAGTGAGCTTAATG
>CAXUOL010000618.1:0-4545 GCA_964252435.1 uncultured Nostoc sp. | reverse complement strand
ATTGTAACTGGGGCAACGCTAGCGATCGCCAGAGCATCTGGAGAAACCGCACCTTTGCTATTTACTGCTCTATTTTCTAACTTTTGGCCAGATGGTTTATTCCAACCAACAGCTTCCCTGGCTGTTTTAGTTTACAAATACGCCATTTCTCCGTTTAAAAATTGGCAATCTCTAGCTTGGGCAGCATCTTTAATTTTGGTTTTGATGGTTCTAATCACAAGTATCATCGCTCGCTGGGCAACTCGCAAAAAAGCTTAGTAAACAACCATCCACAGTGCAAATCCCATCGTTTAAACCAACACTAGATTTAATTTATGGCTACCAACACTAGGACAGTGAATAACACTGAAACCGTTTTACGCACTGAAAATCTCAACGTTTACTATGGCAAGTTTTTAGCCTTACAGAATATTTGGCTAGATATACCGAAAAATCAAGTGACAGCTTTTATCGGCCCTTCTGGTTGTGGTAAAAGTACGTTGTTGCGATGCTATAACCGTCTCAATGACCTGATTGAGTCATTTCGGGCAGAAGGTAAAATACTTTTTTACGATAAAAATTTGTATGCATCCGACATCGACCCTGTAGAAGTGCGTCGGAGAATTGGGATGGTGTTTCAAAGACCAAACCCATTTCCCAAATCAATTTATGACAATATTACTTTTGGAGCCAAAATCAACGGCTATAAAGGTAATTTAGATGAATTGGTAGAAAGCAGTCTCAGAAAAGCAGCTTTGTGGGATGAAGTCAAAGATAAACTACAGCAAAGTGGCTCATCTTTATCGGGTGGACAACAACAACGGTTATGTATTGCTCGCGCGATCGCAGTACAACCTGAAATTATACTGATGGATGAACCTTGCTCCGCTCTTGACCCCATTTCTACCTTGCGTGTTGAAGAACTTATTCACGAACTTAAAGAGCAATATACTATTGTCATTGTCACCCATAACATGCAGCAAGCAGCGCGTGTTTCTGATAAGACAGCCTTTTTTAATGTTCGGACTTCCGAAACAGGAACCCGTAATGGCTATATGGTAGAGTATGATGCAACAGAAGTAATTTTCAACAATCCTCAGCAGGAAGATACCAGAGATTATGTCAGCGGCAAATTTGGATAAATAAATATTTTACATTTTTGATGTTAAAGCAATGAGGGATACTCGGAAATTAAAGTTGTGCGATATTCCTCTATGTTTTTTATTTGAAGGACTTTTTTTCCTCCCCAACAAACTTCATCTCCATGCTGTCTGATGTCTATTACTTGGTGCGCTCAAAAACTGACGGGAATTATCTGATAGCTCGTCCTGATGCTGAAACATCGGGTTATTTATTGCTGTTTCAAGAAAACTTTGACGCCCTTAGCTATCTCAACACCCACGCAGCAGAAGTGGCAAATCGCTTTGCTGTGGAATCTATTGCGCGTACACAGTTGGGAAATTTGCTCAAACGCTGGGGTTTTGGCGGTGTGGGTATTGTGACTGACCCGTTGTTGCCTAAAGTTGAGTTTTTACAGCACAATTAACTAATTCGTAATTCGTAATTCGTAATTCGTAATTTTTTTAATTAAATACTTGTGCGATCGCACAAGTAAAATTAGGCAATATGGGTGAACTCAATTCATCACCATTAAACAATGTAGCAACTATAGCAATCGCCTTGGCGATTAGGACGTACACTATAAGTAGTACTTTTTTTGGTACAGCGATCGCTTTGACCTATGCCCAAACCTTACAGTTGCTACAAAAACTGAATGAACAAGTTCTGGACTGATTTGTTCAGGAACCAGGTACTCAGCCATTATCTTTCGTTTTGAACCATCAAGCTCATTCCACCACTCATTTTGAATAATTTTCCATTGTTTCTGAAGTATTTCTATTCCTTCCTTAATAGCAAAAAATTGAGTTGGATCGTTGGCAGCATTTCCATCTGTAATTAGTCCTCCTGCTGTTCCAAGTACATCCGGTTTGACTCCAACAACAGCAATAAGCTAATACGCATTTAACTTGCATATTGTTGATTTTGGAGAAAAAGCGTCAATCCTTCTCCCCTGCTCCTCTGCCCCTCTGCTCCCCTGCTGTCTAAATGTGTAAATTAGGTGTTTAACAGCTTATCTCTTTTGTCCTTTTCATGAACCACTCGATACATCATTGGGTTACGTGGTTGAAAGTATAAGTTAGCGTACTCCCACAAACTATTCCTTCCAAGCGTAGACTTATCTTTAGGCTTGCTAACAATTCCACTGTTATAGATTGGTGTATATGAAATATCTAACTCCTCAACTGCTTTGTGGGATAAAATACCTCTTTGAAGTATTGAGGGCAAATTTTCAATATGTGTGATGTAATACAGGCTTTTTATATTTGGCTTTATCATTGATTTGGCGTGTTATTCTTTCCAAGATATTTAGCTTTTAATTCTTCTAATTCTTCATCTATTTTGCTTTTACTAGTAGGCTGAGATGTGGAGTTTTGTGGCTGTATTTTATTTGGTTGAGGTTTGCTGTTACCCATAAATTGGGTTTTCATTTCTTCTAATTCTTTCTCAAGTTGACTAGGAGATTTCGATACAAAAGCGGGTGAAGAATTTGCTGGTGATTGATGGATAGCTTTTGGTGCTATTGCTGGCTTTGATGCTACTGGCAAGTATTTATTTAAGTCTTTGAGAACTTCGTCTACTGTTTGATAACGCCGAATTGGAATACTTTCTAACATCTTGTTGAGAATGCGGCTCAACTCATTACTGACGGGAGTTTGCAAGTATTGCTGCCATACCCAAGTATCGTTGTTGGTATCATAAGAATCGAAGGGCGATCGCACTGTTAATAAATTAATACAAGTCGCACCCAAACTGTAAATATCGCTGGCGAAAATAGCCCTACCTCTCATTTGTTCAGGGGCAACATATTCTGGACTACCAATGCTAGTACCAGTTTTATTTAAGGCAGCGCCAGTAGCAGATTTAGCAGCACCAAAATCTACTAAGACTAGTTTGCCTTGAGCATTGCTCTCACGAATAATATTTTCTGGCTTAATATCGCGGTGAATTACGTGTTTGGCGTGACAAAATTGCAAAACTGATAATAAATCGTTTAATAGTTGCCAGATTTGTGTTTCACTAAAAGCACCTCTATGTGCTAACTCCTGAGCTAAGTTTTGCCCGTCGATAAATTCTTGTACAAGATACTGCCGATTTTCTTGGGTAAAATATGCCAGTAATTCGGGAATTTGGGGATGTTTACCCAATTCATCTAACTGCACCGCTTCTTGGTTAAATAACTCTACAGCTTTTGCCAGAGTGTTAGTGCCTTGGGATTGGGGATAAAATTGCTTAATTACGCAGCGTGGTTTTGAGGGTTTATCCTCATCCACAGCTAAGAAAGTTTTGCCAAAACCACCTTGTCCGATTGGTTTGATAGCACGGTAACGTTCTTTGAGGAGTAACTTGGAACCGCAAGTCACGCAAAACTTCACATGATCGGGATTTTCAGGCTTGGGACAATGAGGATTAAGGCAGTAGCTCATACAGGCGATCGCTCTTATATCTCTTTATTTTACTGGCGTTAAGGGTGGAGACTTTGCGAATCCGTTAAAATATGAGCGATCTCTACGACGGGCTATTCGGCGTCGCACTACTAACTAGTACAGCGCGGCGGAAATCAAGCTACCATTTTAAAACTTGCAAAAGCCTTGATATACAAACTTTTGACTTTTGATTTTTGAACGCCAGTTGCTTCAAGTCGGGCTTTGCCCGCCCAACGCACTGGCTCCTTTTGACTTCCGCCTTGCGGTACTACCCCATACCTTCCATTACTGGATGGAAGTAGAAGGCGAACCCCAATACTGTATAAGCAGCTAATAACAAAGTGCCTTCCAGCCAATTTGACTTACCATCAGAACTAATACTGTTGGCAATCAATACTGACACAACTACAGCGACTAATTCAAAGGGTTTGAAATCCAAATCCATTGGTTGCCCCAATACCCGCCCTGCTATCACTAACACGGGTGCAACAAATAGGGCAATCTGCATACTCGATCCCACAGCTACCGAAAGAGAAAGATCCATCTTATTTTTCATTGCCACGGTGACTGCTGTAGCGTGTTCAGCCGCGTTACCGACGATGGGAACCAATATCACCCCTGTAAACAGCGCCGTCAAACCTAGCTGAGATGTGGCCACTTCCAGAGAATCTACTAGCATTTCTGACTCAATTGCCACTAACAAGGTGCATACTAACAACACCCCAACCCACAAAACCATATTTGGTTTCGCGTGAGGGGTTTCTTCTTCTTCTGTCTCCGCTACACCCACATCATAAAGATAGGAGTGGGTTTTCATTGAAAATAGCAGCGTTAGGGCGTAAACCAAGATTAAAACTACGGCAACAGCAATAGAAAGATTTTGCAGTGTTTGTTCGTTAATTCCTTGAGAAGTATAATTCATCGCCGTTGGCATCAAAATCGCAATCACTGCCAAATTCATCGAAGCAGCATTCACCCGCGCCACAATTGGCTGAAATGTCTGTTCTTTGTAGCGCAGTCC
>CAXUOL010000617.1:0-4549 GCA_964252435.1 uncultured Nostoc sp. | reverse complement strand
TCAGGTGTCCATGACTACATCAATAATTAATAGCCAGAAACTAAGTGACGAGCCTAGTAATTCCGACTTTCGGCTCAAAGATATTGTCAAATCCCTGCCACGGGAATGTTTTCAGCAGAACCGTCGCAAAGCTTGGACGCAAGTCCTGCTGAGTGTCTTGGCAGTCGCCTTGGGCTATTACAGCCTGATTATCACTCCTTGGTTTCTCTTGCCCCTAGCTTGGATTTTTACGGGCACTGCTTTAACAGGTTTTTTTGTAATTGGCCATGATTGTGGTCACAGGTCTTTTGCCAAACGTCGTTGGGTAAATGATTTGGTGGGGCACTTTTTCATGACGCCGTTAATTTATCCTTTTCACAGTTGGCGGATTAAGCATAATTATCACCATACTCATACCAACAAGCTGGATGAGGACAACGCTTGGCATCCAATCACACCAGAAGTGTTTGAAGGTTGGGATAAAACCAGGCAGTCTGTTTTTGAGGGATTCATGCGTAATCGCTTCTGGTGGGTGGGTTCCATTGGACATTGGGCTGTGGTGCATTTTGATTGGCGAAATTTCAAAACTAAAGACCAATCAAGTATTAAGCTTTCTGTGGCTGTAGTAGTTGTGTTTGCAGCGATCGCTTTCCCGATTCTCATTGCTACAACTGGTATCTGGGGCTTTGTCAAATTTTGGCTAGTGCCCTGGATGATTTACCATTTTTGGATGAGTACTTTTACTATTGTTCACCACACTGCCGCAGATGTTCCTTTTACGACAGCGAATAAGTGGAACGAAGCTATAGCACAGCTATCTGGCACTATTCATTGCGATTATCCGCGTTGGGTAGAAATCCTGTGCCACGATATCAATGTTCATGTCCCTCATCATATTTCCACTGCGATTCCTTCTTATAATTTGCGGCTAGCTTACAGCAGCATCAAAGAAAATTGGCAGCCTTATTTACATGATGAGTATCAGTTTTCTTGGCCTTTAATGAAGCAGATTACAGACCAATGTCAACTGTATACAACTGATGTTGGCTATAAGACTTTCAACGAATATTATACAGAGCGATAAATAGCGCTGTGACTACACTCACGCTCTTGAACCAACGAGAGCGTTTATCATGCTGTGTTTAAATAGAATCTGGCAATTTTTTAATGACTAAAATTGTTAGGGAAATTGCCAGAAATTATCCTCTGTTGTGTTAGCGATCGCTAGTTTCGTGGGCATCCTAGAGGTGAGATTATCTTGTCTCAAATAAAGTTCCGATTTATATCCAACAAAAGAATCCAGTGCAATCAAATCTCGTCACGTTCAAAAATCCTGCTGACTGCGAAACGTCTGAGGATACGACTAAATTACCTTTCACTCTTCAAGATTTAAAAGTTGCAATCCCTGCTGAATGCTTTCAGCCCAATGTGACAAAATCACTTTTTTACTTTTTTCGTGACATCCTGATTATCGGTCTGCTTTATGCAGTAGCTAATTACCTGGATTCTTGGCTTTTCTTCCCGATTTTCTGGCTAATGCAAGGAACGATGTTTTGGGCTTTGTTTGTAGTTGGGCATGACTGCGGACACCAGTCTTTTTCTAAGCATAAATGGCTCAATGATTTGATTGGACATCTTTCTCACACACCAATACTTGTTCCTTATCATGGTTGGCGGATCAGCCATCGAACCCATCACAAAAATACTGGCAATATCGATAACGATGAAAGCTGGTATCCTGTGACAGAATCACAATATAAGGAGATGCCTTTAGCCCAAAAGATAGGCAGATATTATGTTTTTCTCTTGGCTTATCCTGTGTATTTGTTTAAGCGTTCTCCTAATAAAGAAGGCTCCCACTTTTTGCCCAGCAGTCCCCTTTTCAAGCCATCAGAAAAATGGGATGTCATCACTAGTACTGTACTTTTGATTGGCATGGTAGGTTTGCTTGGTTTCCTCACCTACCAATGGGGTTGGATGTGGTTGTTGAAATATTACGCTGTGCCCTACCTTGTATTCATAATTTGGCTCGATTTGGTGACATTCTTGCACCACACTGAGGCAGAGCTTCCCTGGTATCGTGGAGAAGATTGGACTTTCCTCAAAGGCGCAATTTCTAGTATTGACCGTGATTATGGTTTGGTTAATCATATCCATCACGATATCGGTACTCATGTTGCTCACCATATATTCCTTAACATCCCTCACTACAATTTGCTAAAGGCAACTGAGGCAATAAAACCAGTCATGGGTGAGTATTTCCATAAATCGGAAGAACCTATTTGGAAGTCATTATGGAATTCATGTGTCAGCTGCCATTTTGTACCTGATACTGGTAGTAAGGTTTACTACACATCCAACAACAAGTTAGCTAAAGACTAGAGTCAATTTCAAAGTCCCTCTCCCAAGCTTGGGAGAGGGATTTAGGGTGAAAGCTCATTGATTGATGCAAGAAATCTAATGACTACAGCTACCTTGCTTTTGATGTTTTTCACCATGATGGTTACAGCCACCCTGCTGATTATGGTGATGATGACTATGCTCTTTAGCGTGGGAGCAGCTTTGCAAATCTTGCTTCATCAGGTTTTCGCTGATTTCTTGCAAAGACTCATCCACAGGCTTTAAGCCAATCCAAGCATCAATCTTTTCTACATCGAATCCTACCTCGCGGCGGTCGCCTATTTCTAACAAAGGACGGCGAATCAATAGTGGCTCTTTCAGCATCAGCAATAAAGCGGTTTCTGCATCAATTTTTTCAGGAACCACCTCACCAGATTTTACCTTTGGAGAGGAACGATTAAACCATTCGGATACGGGGCGATCGCCAAAAAATGAACGCAACCGCTCAACCGTCCAAGGTTCTGTTAGCAGGTTGTATGGTATCACCTCATGACCAGCAGCTGTGAGCAAAACTTTTTGCTTAGTACCACCTTGACAGCCTGGTTTGCTATAGAAAATTACTCTTGCCATTTAACTATCTCCTAATTACTCAATTGTTTGTAATTGGCGCTAAAGTGCTAACTACAAACTAGATATGACGATTGCTAGTTAAAAATTCCTAGCCTTGTGGGTAACTGAGTCAAACTCAAATCTCTCATTCGGATCGGTTTCGCCGTAAACATTAAAAGTCACAGTTGGTTCATCACCCACTGCTTCTACACAGTGAATTGCATCGGGAGTAAAGCTAATAATATCTCCTGGAAATAGAGTTAGCTCTCCCGTCGGTTCAATTTTTTCCTGAAATTCTGAGCTATTAGTGCGTTGCCAAAAAGTATTTTTTTCCTGACCTTTTAACACCGCGACTATTCCCCATGTCCCATGATTATGAATGTTCGATCGGGTTCCTGGTGCAAATGTTACTGTTTGCACAGTCAAGGGAAAACCCAATTCGTCATATAGGAGTAAAACAGAGGTTCCCGTTTTGGGCGAAGGCTCTAAATTTTGACTTCGCACCCAGTAGGAATTTACTATTAAGCGCCTTACGAGCATCCGAATTTCTGGCAGACGGCTGGCTTGATCGTCTACATTATTGAGAACATCTTCTATCTCAGTTAAAAACCGATAAAGACGATAATTCTCTCTCAACAAATCCCATGCTCTTACAGATTTACAGGCTTGATGCTGACCATCCCCCGTTAGCAGCCAATCTCTACCTTTCATAATATTTAAATTGATAAGGGAGAAGATTGGACGATCAGGATCGGAGAGACATTAGGCATATTACCTACAGGAAGTTGAGTAGGTATTATGACAGGAGGAAAGATAGAGTTACTATCAGTAGCTGCTCCTAATAGGGAGTAAGAGGAATACGATCTGGTAGATAACCAATTGTTCATGATTTTTCACAAAAAGGGCATTGGGCACTTGTACTAAGCGAACGCGAGTGTGTTTCGTAGAGAAGCTGTTGGTGCAGCCTCTTTAAAAGTTGTATTGGGCATTGGTTGTTTTACAGGCTTGATTAATCGCGTCTCTACCCACACCCACTCTTTCTTGTCGAGAAGTGCATTGACTAATTAATCATCTTCTTCTGCTGGACGTGTCAAAATATCCAGGAGAATTCCGGCACCAAAATCATGCTTTTCATCTATCTCTTTGACTTTGGCGCTGATTTCTTTTGCTTCCTCAATTTCTCCTAACTTTGCTAGTACTAATCCAGAAGCAGCATAAGCATTTAAGTACAATCGAATTTGTGGGTCTTCTTTGCGATTGACTAGTATAGACTTAAGTTGCTCCCAGTCATCAGGAAATTTTTCTAGTTCTTTAATTTTATCTAATAATTTGATTGTTGTTTGTAGTGCAAGAGAATAATTATTTTTATAATAAAAAAATCTATATGCTGCTACCAAGACCTCTGTATTTTCACCAGTTTTTGCTAAAGCTTGTTGAATATATTTTTCTGATTTTGATGTATTTTCCCAGTTTTTTGCAGCTAAAACTAATAAATTTTTGATGTCCTCTGGAACCTGGAACCATGAGAATTGGTTTGTATTAGCTTGCATAATAAAGTCCTGGAGGGTTAGGAGTTAGGAGTTAGGAGTTAGGAGTTAGGAGTTAGGAGTTAGGAGTTAGG
>CAXUOL010000616.1:0-4553 GCA_964252435.1 uncultured Nostoc sp. | reverse complement strand
ATTATTTATTTTTCCTAGCTTGCTAAAACCAGTCTTTTTGTTGTTTGATAAATAAATATTCTATGGTGACAAGGTAAAAGTATAAGCATTTTGACCAATTTGTACCCTCAAGTTTTTATAATGCCTACAGCCTGCATAATTAACTTGCTTTGTTCCCAATAAGTTCAGTAAAGCTAAAATCATATAAAACAATGCAGTGTATTTGATACTTGCATATTGCTGGGAACAACGCGATTTGATGAAATTGGGTTGAAATTATCAATTACATCAGTAAATTCTCAATAAAACCAGGTTTTTTTGTTGCGATGCTGACAGGAGCTACGCCTACACGTAGCATAACGGAGGTAATCACATCCCGAAATAGCCTATTTCCGTTTTCGGTTTTAGCAGATCACCAAATCGCGTTGCTCCCCTTGCATATATTATTGTAAACCTCATTTTGCTGTCCACTAGGGGAAAAATAATGGTGCTTAATTTTACCAATGTATATAGTATTCCTGTACTACCAAAACGGAGGGATAATCTTAATAAATTTTCTACCTATATTATGCTCACTAACCAAAATAATCAATTAGTGTTGCAATGGAAACATCAACCTTCTCTGCAACGTAATTTGAAGTTATATGAAGAAAAGCATCAGGAGTTTTCTAATTTATTTTCCCACGATGATAAAGGAATAGACATCGCAAATTTTTGGCGAAAAGTAGCATTTGATGAATCACAATCAATAGCAGATTGGGAGCCAAGTAATAAAATACAACTTGCCTATGAACATTTAGCCAGTTACTTTGAAGAAAAATGCTATTGGGCTGCTAAAGATGTATGTAAAGAGCGTAATGCCAATTCTTGGGAAGAATATCTATGTATTGCTAGATTGCTAGTTTACAATCCACTAAAATTGAAAGAGATTTTAGTAAAATATAATTCTCAAAGTGCAAATATAGATACATATATAACTAACATACTAACAAACCATATTAAATATTCAGCAGAAGTTAATAGATTTTCGCGATGGAGATTGTTATACAAAAAGAGTGATAAAGAACTCATAGAAGCACTAAAAGTATTCGGAATCATTGAACTAGAAATTTCATTAATTATTTTTGCTAGAAAATACTTTAAACAAGTTTATTTAATTAACAAAGTTAAAAATCCGACCCGACGAACCACAGGTAAAAAATGGATAGCCCCTGACGAAGAAGATTTTTCAAAATCTGCTCAATGTTATAACCTAGAAAAGGTATTACCAACTGCGCCCCATGAGGTATTTGCTAACTCAACTAAGGTGACTGCAAAACAAATTCAAGATTGGATGGAGATTTGTATTAAAGCTTTAGAAAATTATCCGATATCAATTCTACCGAAATTTTCGCTTGATGCCTTCCAAAGTGAATTTGAAATTAAATCAGAATTACAAGCTCCGGAAATCGAATGGGAAAAAATATCAAGCACTGAGGATACAAGAGAACAAGGATTTTTGGCGAATCAAGCTAATTCAATTTTATCTGAGCAACTTCAATCCATGAAACTGGATGAACGGAAAATTTTACTTCTCTATTATGGGTTTGGACTCAATCAAAAACAGCTAGCAGATAGATTAGGAATAAATCAAAGTACAATTTCTCGTTATCTAACTAAATCTACAATCAAACTATTAGAAACTATAGCCAGAATCTCCCAACCACAACAATGGGTTAAAGGGTATGTAAGACGATGGTTAGAAAGCGAGTATCATGCACCAATACACTCAGATTTGATTCAAGCAGCTTTGGTGTCAGCCATCAAAAAATTAGTAAAAGAAGAACGTGAGATTTTGCAACTTTATTATGGAGAGCGAATGGATGAAATAAAAATTGCTTTTCAGTTAGGTATTAGCTCGAATGAAATAGCTACAAAACTTACTAAAACAAGAAATAACTTACAAGAAAAATTAATACAGGAAATAAACATTTGGATTAAAGAATACTTAGAAAAGTGGTTAAGTAATTACTACAAATCTCTCATAAAAGTAGTGTTGAAAAATGAAGCTAAATCAGGAAAGAAAGAATTAAAACTAGAAGAAAAGATTTTTTTAGTGGAAATATATACTCAAAATCAGTTGTCTTAAACTTTATCAGGGAGGAAGAATATGATGTTAAGTTTATCAGATTTCGTAAATATTGACACTAAGCATATTTGGTTGCAGGTAGAGACAGCCGAACAAGAAAAAGTATGGCAGCTTTGTCAACATCACTCAAATGCGATCGCAATTTACAATGCTTATCTTAATCGCATCTGCTTGAGTCGCTTACTCACTTGGTTTCAGGTGTCGCTACAAGAACCCACGTTACGTGCAGAGGTATTTCCTAGTGAAGAAAATTTACTTAGTATCTTAGAGATAGTAAATGGCACAGTAATTAAGGTGGGTGAAACCAAGATAGTATTAGTGCCGACTGAAACAATAGATATAGAAGAATTGTGCGTACCGCAAGAATGGGTAGATATTAATAGTTGGGCGGCTGATTATTATATACCAGTGCAGGTAAATTTGGATGACGATGATGATGATTGTTGGATACGAGTATGCGGATTTGCTACCCATCGTCAATTGAAAAACCAAGGCAAATATAATTCAAGCGATCGCACTTATTCTTTACCTATCGAACAGTTAACTGAAAATTTCACCTTACTTTTTGCTACACTGGGACTGCGTTGGCGAGAAGAAGTACCACCTGAAGTAACTTTGTCAGCAGCAGAAGCTCAAAACCTATTGCAGACATTAAGTGATGCTTCTATTTATTCTCCCAGGGTACATTTGGATATACCATTTGCTCAATGGGCGGTATTAATTTCCAACGAACAGTGGCGACAACAACTGTATAATCAACGTTTAAGTAAAGAAAAAAATACCCTACCCACTGCTAAGAAATACTTCTCACCAAGCATAGAATCAATGAATAGCGCCTCTGTAGACTCCTCATTTATTCCGGTGAACCTTAATCAATGGTTTCAGAAAGTGTTTGCAGCAGGATGGCAACCTATTGACGAAGTTTTAAATTCACAGCTAGGAAGTTTAGCATTTGAGTTTAGAAGTTTTTCTGCAACTAGTAAAACAGGTGTAAATGGAGTCAAACTAATTGATTTAGGGGTACAATTAGGAGGACAATCTTTAGCACTGATGCTTGCTCTCTCGCAAGAAGAAGACAAAAAAACTGCTATCATCGTACAAGTTCATCCCACTGGTAATAATAAATATTTACCACAAAATCTTAAAATTATGCTTTTAGAATCGGGAAATATTCTACAACAAATTGAGTCGAGAAGCCTGGATTGCTACATTCAACTTAACCGTTTTAAAGGTTTAAGGGGAACCAGGTTTTCTATCCAACTGACTCTTGATGATTTCAGGATGACAGAAAATTTTTCTATTTGAAATTATATCAAGTTTAGGTAATTACTTATATTATCAATACGGCACAGGTTATATTTCACAAGGTTTAACCTAACAAGAACTCTAAACTGGCGTTGGTTACGCTTCTCCTATCAAAAACGCTTTGCGAACGCGTCTACGTTCTTCAACCTAATAACCTACAGATATTATAAGTGTTTAAGCAAACCTGAGATTAACTAATGAGTATTTTCAAATCATGATAAAAATACTTAATAAGATACATGAAATCAGTATGTATTCTGCGTGTAAATTATAGCTATCTGATAATTAAAGATGAGTAAGTTAATTGTTATCAGCTTAGAAAAAGGTAACTTAAATGATGGCTTTTTCCCTGTAACTGCACAATTGTGGGAAACTAATAACTCTCGTCCGATAAAATTTACAGCTAGTTTACCTCCTGCACCAAACATTGCTGAACTCTATAAACGCTTTCAATTAATATATCAAGCACTTTATAAACGATTCGTGAACCGTTCGGGACTCGAAGTAGAATCGACAGGTTTAAATAACGTTAGTGAAGTAGATTTTAGTGAAGTTCAAAAACAATTATATGAAGCAATCAATTCTTGGCTAAATTCTGATTTATTTCGCCCAATAGATCAAAAATTACGAGAAAAATTAGCTTTAGATGAAGAATTTCAAGTTATTATTGAAACCAGCGATTATCTTTTGCAACGGCTACCTTGGCATTTGTGGAATTTTATCGAGCATTATCAATTATGCGAAGTTGCTGTAAGTACTCCAAAATATGAGCGAGTCAGACCATTACCCAAACAGAAAACAAATAAAGTTAGAATATTGGCAATTTTGGGTAATAGTCAAGGAATTGATATTCAGCAAGATAGAAATATTTTAGAACAATTACCAAATGCATCGATAAGATTTTTAGTAGAGCCTTCACGTCGGGAGTTAGATAAATGGCTCTGGGACGAACAAGGCTGGGATATACTGTTTTTTGCAGGCCACAGTCATAGCCAAGATGATCGGGGTCAGATACATATAAATAAAACTAGTAGTTTAACGATAACCGAGTTAAAAAATGCGTTGACCTACGCAATTTCACGCGGGTTAAAAATCGCTATTTTCAATTCTTGTGATGGTTTGGGATTAGCGCGACAGTTAA
>CAXUOL010000615.1:0-4557 GCA_964252435.1 uncultured Nostoc sp. | reverse complement strand
GGGCAGAGGGGCAGAGGGGCAGAGGGGCAGGAGGAAAACAGCCTTTCTTGATCAACCAACAACGCTCACTCCATTTTTTGCATCTTTAAAAAATTGCAACAATGTAAGAATGCAATTGTCTACATTATCAATATTTACAGAAACTTGAATATGCATACTATTACTAAAAAGTCAACCAAAAAAGCCTGGGCTAGTGCGATCGCAGAACCAGCAAAAGAATTTCCCCTTACTCAACTGTCAATTATTTCTGGCAAAGTCCCAAATGGCTTGCGTGGCACTCTTTACCGCAATGGCCCTGCACGGCTAGAACGCGGTGGTCATCGTGTGGGACACTGGTTTGATGGAGATGGGGCAATTCTCGGCGTCCATTTCACAGATGCAGGAGTTAGCGGAGTCTATCGCTATGTGCAAACAGCAGAATATCTAGCTGAAACTGAAGCGGATAGGTTTCTTTATGGTGTCTATGGGATGCATCCGCCAGGCCCCATCTGGAAGCGCTGGGGCCGACAGATTAAGAATGCAGCGAATACCTCAGTATTGGTTTTACCTGATAAATTGTTGGCTCTATGTGAAGTCAGCAATCCTTATGCTCTTGATTTACATACTTTAGAAACGAAGGGATTAGATGATTTAGGTGCTTTGGACAACGGATTACCCTATTCTGCTCATTACAAGCGTGATTCACAAACAGGTGAGATTTTTAACTTTGGAATCAGCATTGGAAGTTCTGTACAACTGAATCTCTACAAAAGCGATGCTACTGGCAAAATTATCCAAAAAACTGCTTTTAAGTTAGATCGCTACTCGATAATGCATGATTTTGTTTTAACTCAAAGGTATCTGGTATTTTTCATGCCACCGCTGCGGATGAAAGCACTGCCATTTCTGCTAGGTTTGACTACCTTTAGTAAATCTCTATTGTGGGAACCTCAATTAGGAACCCAGGTGTTAATCTTTGATCGGGAAAACTTAGCCTTAGTGAGTCGTGGCGAAACCGATCCTTGGTTGAATTGGCATTTTGGCAATGGCTATGAAGATGAAGACGGTTCCGTGATTCTGGACATGGTGCGATATGCAGATTTTCAACAAACTAATGAGTATCTCAGAGAATTCGCAAGTGGTGAGACGCACACAGTTATGAAAGGAACATTGTGGCAAGTACGCCTCAATCCCCAAATTGGTAAAGTGACAGCAATACAGGAAGTTGTCAACCGGATTTGTGAATTTCCCGGCGTGCAGCGATCGCAAGTTGGGCAACCTTGGCGCTATACTTATGTATCATTAATGCCCAGAAGAGGGGATATAGATAAAGAATCCTTCAGTGCGATCGCCCGCTTCGACTACAAAACTGAAACCCTCACTGAAGCAGACTTAGGAGAAAACCGCTATGCTTCAGAACCCATCCACGCCCAAGATGCCCAAAACCCTGAGCAAGGTTGGGTGCTAACTGTTGTATACGATGGTAATTGTCATAGTAGTGAAGTTTGGGTATTTGATAGCGATCGCCTGGATGAAGAACCCGTTTGCAAACTAGGATTACCTAGCGTCATTCCCCACAGCTTCCACGGCACTTGGAACCCAGCTTAACAATTCAAAAATAATTGCTAAGTGTAAAAACGTAGTATCCTACATATTGGTATCTGAAAATAAGTCCAAAATCATGAGGAGAAACCCCATAGCATTACTACTTAGCGGAATGATTGTCAGCTTCGGGTCGTATCAAAATAAACATGAAATAATCCCAGTTATACAAAGGAGCTTACTAAAGCTAACGCAGATGCTTGCAATGTCTACTAGCAGTGGGCATAGTATCTACCAGACAAGTAACATTTAAGAACCATTCAAAATTGTGAATGCCTATCGCCGTTGCACTAACAGCCACTACAACCACTATCCACATAGTCCAAGGATTTCTGTCGCGCATAGGTTTACACTAAATACACAGTAACCACAATAATTAAACCAGTTGAGAATATCATTTAAAGTAATTGTTTCATTATTTATTCAAACGTTTTGCCCCAAAAAAGTGGAATCAATAATCGTAGATGTCAATTACACTTTAAAAGGTTCACCCTGCCTTTCCAAAATCTACTAGATATAGAGCCGAGATCCTTGTAATTTTATGCAATATGGTTTGAAAAACCTTGTCCTGTTTGGGTTTGAAAAATTGCTACATCGAAGTTAAAAAAGCTGTTACTTACAACGGAAAATTGAGCCTTTTCAGGTCATCTTGCAGGTTTTTGGTTATATCTCGGCTTAATACCATTTAGGATTGCTATACGTTGACTTTAATAACAGAGTTTTAGCCTTAACTCAACCGGATTGAGTTATATCTAACAAAGGATTGTTTGAACTTTGCCAATCCTGTTAGAATGCATCGATGTCAAAAAAGCAACATTTCTTAAACAAAAAACCCGGTTGGTCTTTGGATGAGCGAGATCCAAAGTTCATAGAATCTCTGATGCCCCTGTTTGGCTTTTTGTATCACTACTATTTCCGAGTTCAAACTAGTGGCTGGGATAATATTCCACCCCAACAAAAAGTCCTATTTGTTGGTTCACACAATGGTGGACTCGCAGCACCCGATATGGCAATGATGATGTACGACTGGTTCCGACGATTTGGTGTAGAGAAACCAGTTTATGGTTTGATGCATCCCAAGGCTTGGCAGGTTAGCACACCACTAGCGCAACTGGTCGCCAAGGCTGGAGCAATCATTGCCCATCCAAAAATGGCTTACACTGCCTTACGCTCTGGAGCGAGTCTGCTAGTTTATCCCGGTGGAGCCGAAGATGTCTTCCGACCGCATTATTTACGTAACAAAATCTACTTGGCAGGGCGACAAGGATTTATCAAGTTAGCGTTACGGGAAAATGTGCCGATTGTGCCTGTGATTTCCTGGGGCGCTCACGATACACTGATTGTAATCGCTGACTGCTACAAAGTTGTGCAGCAACTCCACGAGTGGGGAATGCCTTGGCTATTAGGTATCGATCCAGAAGTTTTTCCAATCTATCTCGGACTGCCTTGGGGATTAGCAATTGGGCCATTACCCAATATTCCATTACCAGTGCCCATCTACACGCGGATTTGTCCGCCAATTGTATTTGAACGCTACGGCCCTGAAGCAGCTAGCGATCGCTACTATGTCAATGAATGTTATGAATTAGTTGTTAGTCAAATGCAGCAAGAGTTAGATAACTTAATAAAGCTAATTGCTAAGACCAATTCTCTTTAAATAGTTATGAGTTAGAAGTTTTGAATTTTTAATTTATCCCTCCAAACTCCAAACTCTTGTACAGACGCGATTAATCGCGTCTCTACTCCTAACTCCTAACTGTTTTCCTAGCCACCGCTAACTGGTGGAATCAACACAACCTCATCCCCATCTTGTAGTAGGGTATCTGGTTCGACAAATATCAAATTAATCCCAAAACGGGTTATATCGCGCCATTGTGAGAGTTCAGGGTGTTCAGCTATGAGGCGATCGCATACTGCTTTGACTGGCATACTATTAGGAAATTCCAGCACTAGTTCCGAAACCCTAAAGGCTTCTTGATAAGCAGCGAACAACTTGACGGTAACGGTGATTATAGATTTAGACATAGAACATACTTTGGCAGTACGAGCAAGTGTTTTAACAGTTGCCAATAATGTAAACAAATGTTCAACATAACTTATGTATGTTTTGCTTCCCTGCGCTTGTACGTGAAACAAATCTAAGTATACACTGTTAGGACTTGCCTAAGCGTACTCCTACGGAGAAGCAAGCTACGCAGTAGCATTTCTAAGAGTTGCCATGCCGTTGACGTACTCTTGTAAGTGTCGTAGACAAGCAAGCCTCTCGTACTACTTTGTGGAAGCAAGCTACGCGTAGCGTCTCCCTTTGTGAAAAGAGAAGGCTTTACGCTGCGCTATCGTCAATCTAAAATTGCAAATCTAAAATCCCAAATTGTTTGACTATTCAGCATTGAGGATTTTTGGTACTTTAAAAAATTCACCTTCCTGTTCAGGTGCGCTGTTAAGAATACTTTCGCGGTCAGGGTAGGGTTGCAATTCATCCTCTCGTGTGATATTGCTGACATCAATTGCGCGTGTTGTTGGCAGCACATTACTGACATCAAGTTCATTCAATTGTTCGATATAGTCCAGAATACTTCCCAACTGGGTAGTGAATTGTTCCTCTTCTTCTGGAGTCAATTCTAAACGAGCAAGATTAGCTACTTTGTGAACTTGTTCTTGGTCAATCATCTTTTTTTAGTTAGGAATTAGGAATTAGGAGTGAGGAGTTAGGAGTGAATAAATCATAATTCCTAACTCATAACTTTTAGAAGAATACGTCAACTTGTGATCGCCCGGAGTTTTTCAGCCAGTTTTGGGCTTCGATGTAGTTATTGGGAGCCATGCGAATCGCACGAATCCAATAGTCTGCTGCTTGGTCAAAAAGTGCTTCGCCAGCCTCGTCATCTCCAGCTTCTTTTTCTTTTTCGCCTTGGTAGTGGTAAATCACAGCGATGTTGTTCAAGGCTTGGGGCATACGTGGGTTTAACTCAATTG
>CAXUOL010000614.1:0-4559 GCA_964252435.1 uncultured Nostoc sp. | reverse complement strand
GCTCAACTCAGCTTCCCTGAGTCATTTTGTGCTTTTTAGTCTAAAGTCCAGTTACCACCCACTAACAGTTTATAAACTTACTGCTGTTGACTGTCCTCTAACTTTTCTCGAAGATAGGTCAAAACCGCCTGCGCTCCTTGCTTGACAATGTCAGGCGCCGGCGAGGTCAATTGTGGGTTGTTAGCGAGTGATAGCCATGTCAAGTTGGAGAGTTGACCGATTTCTGGCGGCAAGCTACTTAATTTATTGTTAGCGAGGAATAGCACCTCCAACTTGGAAAGCTGGCAAATTTCTGGCGCAAGTTCAATAATTATTGCGATTGCAAATGAAGCAATCGGTGAATTTTAGGGAAGACTGAGCTTACGTCCTTATTTTCCCTATTTTTCTGTGCTAATTATGAATGAGCAACCGAATTCAATGCCTCCCCTGCGCCGAAGTCTCACTTCACAAGAAACTTGGGGGTTTGGATTTAGCGGTTTGCTTTTATGGTTAGGGACGGCTCCTGCTATACATGCTGCACTAGGTCCGCAGGCGCTCTACGTGTGGTTGCCTGGAACCATCATTGGCATACTGCTCAACCTGCAAGTTAAGCGGTTAGGGACATATTTCCTAGAGGTCGCTGGAGGCACCCCAAACTATATGACCCGCTTGCTCCACCGATTCCCAAAGTTGGCTCGTTATGGGGCGATTGGCTACCTGCTCGGCTGGGTCTCTGTTCCGCCTATGGATGCGATTATTCTGACCGATTTAATCAAAGCGAATCTGACTCCACTAAGCATTACCTGTCCAGAGACTCTACTCAGAATCGGGTTTACAATTCTGCCCTTTATCGTTGCCTTTAGTGGAACTCGCACACTAGGTATTTTGCACTCTTTCTTTGTATTTCCGGCGATCGGGTTTCTTCTCACCTTTTGTCTCCAAGGCATTGGTTGGTTGAGTTTTGCCCCCACTAGCCCTGGGGTGCTGCCCGATCTGGGAGCAGGCATTTCCCTGATCGATTGGATGAAATGGTTCTTTATCGCCGTCTATGCGGTTTATGGTTGCGAGACGACATCTTCATTTGTGGCAGATAGCCTCCAACCCAGCGTTACCCTACGGTGTTTGCAGGTGACTTCTGGATTGATTCCGATCGTCTATCTCGGTGGATCATGGGTTTTAATGCGGTTAGCCACAGCCCCCGGATTAGGTGATAGCGCCTATCTCAATCTAGTGGCAGCAGCCCAACCCTTCTGGGGCGCATTCGCCCCCGCTCTTGTCACCTTTCTAATTACATCAGGATGTCTCCTTAGCTCTGCAACCGCTGTTTCTAACTGTCCCCGGATTTTGTATCAGTTAGCCAAAGATGGCTACTTACCGCCTGTATTTGCCGTGTTGTCTCGCCGGGGAGTGTTTGAACCCAGCTTAATTTTTACCCTTGGGCTGAGTCTAATTTGCTTGGGGTGGGGCGATGTAGAACGGGTTGTGATGGTGACGGGCACCGGCTATCTGACTTCGATGATGGCAATTCACTTAGGTGAGTGGGTCAGTCGGCGGCGACCAGCAGCCCGATGGCCCTGGTGGTCGCTGAGTTTCTTTGGCATTGAAGCGATTGTTTTGGTGGTGGGCGGATTGGCATGGGGCTGGCAGGACTTAGCCATTGGATTGCTCCTGCCTGGGCTGGTGAGCATAGCAGGCACTCAATTACCGCGCTTGAACGTCTCCCTGTTCCATGCCGATGGGTGGATGCAATGGTATCACCAACAACCCCATACCAGCAAAACAGATTGGTTGGCATTTCAGGTGATGATCTTAATTAGCTTAGTGTGCAGTGCGGTGAGTATTGGCTGGTGGGCGAGGGCGGGTTTAGATCAGGTGGGTGTGGAGCAAAATGTCGCGTTGTTTAGCATTTTGTTAGTGACGGTTGCCTTCGCGGGAGTAGCGATCGCCTGTTGGACTAGTCTGCCCCAAATTGCCGCCATTACTGAAGCCCGAGAACAGGTCGAACGCACACTGCTGGATTTGCAACAAGCCCAAACGCAACTCGTGCAGGCAGAAAAAATGTCAGCATTGGGTAATTTAGTTGCTGGGGTTGCTCACGAGATGAATAATCCTTTGGGCTTTATTTCTGCTACTCTCCAACAAGCTAAACCCACAATTGCTGATATTATTGAACACTTAAAACTCTATCAAGAAAGTTTAATCAAACCGGGTGATGACATTAAAGACCATGCCGAAGAAATTGACTTGGATTATAGCTTAGAAGACTTGCCCAAAATGATTGATGGAATGGTGATGGCCTGCGATCGCCTGAAAAATGTCAGCACCAGTCTTCGCACTTTCTCCCGTGCAGATAAAGATTATAAAGTGCCTTTTAATATCCATAAAGGCATTGATAGCACAATTTTAATTCTCAAACATCGCCTGAAAGCAAATGAACAACGTCCAGCCATTGAAGTGATAGCTGAGTATGGTAATTTACCTGAATTCGAGTGTTTTTCTGGGCAATTAAATCAGGTATTTATGAATATTCTGGCGAATGCTATTGACGCATTAGAAGAAGCAAATTCTGGGCGGATTTTTAGAGAAATTAAGGATAATCCCAACCAGATTAGAATTACAACCTCAGTGGTAGATGAGAACGTAAAAATATCAATTGCTGATAATGGTAACGGAATAAGTGAAGGAGTCAAAGAAAGAATATTTGACCATTTCTTTACTACAAAAGGAGTTGGTAAAGGTACGGGTTTAGGACTGGCGATCGCTCAGTCTATTGTGGTAGAAAAACATAACGGTTCACTGGTTGTGAATTCTATACTTGGTGAGGGAACTGAATTTGTCATTACCTTACCAATTCTGACTCAGACTCAAAATTAACTTGGTCGAGACTCTGAAATTCTTTGGTTATTATCTCTTCTACTAAATCGACTTCATCAATGACCCGATCAGGCGTTAAGAGTACAAAAAAAGATAAACGTAATTGGCAAAGGTATTAAATTTGTAATTTGTAATTAAAAAAGTCACATTAAATCTGCGTTTGCAGGTTTAAATTTGGTGGCGCATTTTAGAGAATTGGTATTACTGAGATTTTATACAAATTTGCTGTGCAATATTTCGGATTTTGGCAAAATAAAGAAAATACAACAATTTTGGATGTAATACGCGGTATAAGTATATCAACAGCAGTTTGTCAGTTAGTTGATACCATCCTGCGAGATGAAATGCAAATATTTCCAGTATCGGTGAGAGCAGATTCTAACTTTTTGTAAAGATTGCATAGGAAAACACGTAAAGTTATCTGCTTGATATTGAGAAATTGATAGAGGTTTCCTTTAAGGATGAAATTATATGTCAATATCAGCTTCTTTAGACCTGTCTAAAACTTTCTTCCTCAACAGCTTACTAGGAGCTAATCAGACAATTTATTTAGATTTTGACGGCAATATCACCTCTGGTACTTCCTGGAACACAAGTGAACGTCCGGCTAACATTATCACCCCTGCCTTCGACTTCGACGGCAATACAGCATCCTTTAGCTTGGCTGAACTTGAAAGAATTCAGTATATCTGGCAGCGCGTCGCTGAGGATTTCAGCCCGTTTAATGTTAATGTCACAACGCAGGCTCCAGCAGATATTAACGATCTGATTAAGAGCGGCAGTAATGATACTCGCTGGGGGGTGCGTGTTGCGATCGGCGGTAGCAGTTACGATTGGTATGGTGAAGAAGCCAGAGGAGTCGCCTGGCCTGGTTCTTTCAACTGGAATAGTGATACTCCTGCCTTTGTTTTTGCTGAAAATACGTTCGGTGATGATAAGTATACAGCTGATACTATCTCTCATGAAGTAGGTCATACGCTGGGACTCAAGCATGATGGACGAATAACCCCCGATGAAGAATACTACTATGGACATGGTAGTGGAGAGACGGGCTGGAGACCGATTATGGGATCGGGGTATTACCAGGAGCTAACCCAGTGGAGTAAAGGCGAGTATGCTTCTGCTAACAATACTGAGGATGATTTGCAAATTATTACGACCCAAAATGGGTTCACCTACCGAGCCGATGATTGTGGTGATACAATTGCGACAGCAAAGCCACTAACCATTTCTAGTACGTCTATCAGTGGTAGTGGCATCATTGAGCGCAATACAGATTTAGATTTTTATAGTTTTGTCACAGGTACTGGTCTGATTACCTTGACAGTGAATCCTTTTAGTCGAGGGCCAAACTTAGACATTTTGGCAGAGCTATACAATTCTGCTGGTACCTTAATTGCATCGTCCAATCCAACAGATTTACTATCTGCAAGTATTACAACAAATGTCGTTGCTGGAAATTATTACCTCAAAATTGATGGTATAGGAAAAGAAAATCCTCTTTCAACTGGCTACACGGATTACGGCAGTTTGGGGCAGTACTTTATCAGTGGTACTCTAAACTTTCCTAATATCCAGCGCTGGGCAACTGGGCAAGGTGGGTTTTGGGATACTCAAAAATGGCTAGTCGGCGATTTTAACGCAGATGGGAAAGATGATTTAGTCAACGTCTTCAATGATGGGGGTCTAGCTAGTATCGATACTCA
>CAXUOL010000613.1:0-4562 GCA_964252435.1 uncultured Nostoc sp. | reverse complement strand
CGATCCTTTGCTTCAACCTTATTTATCGAATATTAAGAATTTGCAAGCAAATGGTGTTACTTACACTAACGCCTTTACTAGCACACCCTCCGATTCTTTTCCTGGTGAATTGAACTACTTAACAGGAGCAAGTCCAAAAACTACAGGGGTTTATTACGACAATTCATATAGTCGCTCATTATTAAGTCAATTAGGTAGTCCTGCTGGTACTGAAGTTTTATTTGATGAAAGCATTGATAAAAATTCAAATCTTCTTAGTGGAGGAGGTAATTTTGGTAAAGGTAGCATTGATTCAAGTAAGTTGCCAGTAGACAGCACAGGAAAACCCATTTATCCTCATAACTATCTGAATGTTAATACAATTTTTGAGATAGCCCACAATGCCGGGTTACACACCGCATTTATTGATAAACATCCTGCCTATGACCTTGCTAATGGGCCTTCAGGCAAGGGGATTGATGACTTTTATGCTCCAGAAATCAATGCTAAAGTAGCTTTGGAAAACGGCAAATTAGTTGATCGATCAACAGCCCAAAATCCTAGCAATCTCACATTTAAAACGACAACTAAAAGCACTAGCCTTACAGAGGCTTATGATGATCTGAAGGTAAATGCACTTTTAAACCAAATAGCTGGTAAGGATTCTCAAGGAACGACTACTCCGGGAACTCCTGCTATTTTTGGCATGAATTTTCAAGCTCTTAGCGTTGCCCAGAAAGATGCTAGTAGCAATGGTGGGATTGCTGCTGATGGAACACCTTCACCAGGATTAATTGATGCCTTAGAACATACAGACGCTAGTATCGGGAACATAGTTAATGCATTGAAGCAACAAAATTTGTTTGATTCAACACTAGTAGTCTTGACAGCAAAACACGCTCAAAGTCCCCGTCAAGGAACAGCTACCCTGATTTCTGAAAACACATTTACAGATGTCTTAGAAAAAGCTGGGATTACCGTAAATCATGCAACACAAGATGATATTGGGTTGTTTTGGCTTGCAGATCAAAGCCAAGCTGATACTGCGACAACTCTTTTAAAAAATCTCAACAATCCGGCGATTAATGAGGTGTTATCTGGTGATGCACTACAACAAGCAGGCTTTGGCAATCCGTTGTCAGATGACCGGACACCAGATTTCATTATCAAATTGAACCCTGGATATGTGATTTCAGATGGCACAAAAAGGGCTGAACATGGAGGTTTTTCGGATGACGATACCCATGTTGCATTGATTGCTGCTAGCGGAATTTTAGCTTCTGAACTCAAAGGTACAATCCAAATGCAGACGGTAAAAACAACCCAAGTTGCTGTTACGGCTCTAGATGCGTTGGGGTTAGATCCTGAGTTATTACAGGGTGCTGTGAAGGAAGGTACTAAAAAATTACCGGGGTTAGGAATTTTTGATAGCCATACAGTACCAGAGCCAAATACAAGTCTTGGCTTGTTATTTTTTATGGGCTTGATGTTACCTGTCTGTCTATGGAGACAACGCAAGCAAATCAGTTAAGCGTTGAAGATTAGCTCTTTTAAGCTGACTCGTAAAATCTGTTTTTTCTCTCTGCTCTCTTTGTGCCTCTGCGGTTGAAAAGCAATTTATTTAACCACAGAGTCGCAGAGAACACAAGGTAAGGAGATTGAAGAGGAATTTTTTTCCTAACTCTTAATTTTCTGATAAAGAGTATCTCGTTGTTGGTAAGGTCGTCCTAAAGAAGCGATCGCAGTTTGCAAGGTTTCCACTTCCATACACGTACCGCCCAAAGCACCTGCCATTGTGGTAATATGTTCTTCCATCAATGTGCCACCGATATCGTTGCAACCCCAAGCTAAGGCTTCTGTTGCACCTGCAAGTCCCAGTTTTACCCAACTCTGCTGATGGTTGGGAATCCAATTACCTAAGTAAATCCGCGCTACAGCCCCTAATAGCAATGCATCGGTTAAAACTGGTTGATCGAGTCCGACACGGCGACGTAAGGATTTGGGCGCTTCCTGCCCAACGAAGGGTAATAAAATAAACTCTGTGATCTTTGCTGGATATCCCCGATCAATAGCGGTTTTTTGGAGCGATCGCAATTTTTCTAAATGCCCGATTTGCTGTTCGTGGGTTTCAATATGCCCAGATAACATGGTGCTAGTGGTATGCAAGCCTAATTTGTGAGCTGTGCTGACAATTTCTAGCCAAGTGGCTGTGTCAATCTTCTCTGGACACAATATCCGCCTTACCTCATCGTCTAATACTTCAGCTGCTGTTCCCGGCATTGAGCCAACACCAGCATCGCGCAAAGCAGTAATTACCTCAGCATATTCCAGTCCGTCAAGTCTGGCGATAAATTGCACTTCCTGGGGAGAGAAAGCGTGTAAATGTATGTGGGGAAATTCCTGTTTAATGGTTTCTACAACCTTGAGGTAATAGGGCAAAGATTTACCATTTATCTGCGCTTGTGGATTTAACCCCCCCTGCATACAGATTTCTGTCGCACCCCGTTGTACTGCATCTGTCGCCTTTTCCAAAATTTGCGCCGAATCTAACCAGTATGCACCGACATCACCATCATCTCGACGGAATGCACAAAAACTACAGTGCTGCTCACAAATATTAGTAAAGTTAATATTACGGTTAATTATGTAGGTGACAGTATCGCCTGCTTGTGTGTGGCGGAGTGTGTCGGATGTAGTGCGTATTGCTGCGATCGCTTCTGGCTCAGTTTGTTGTAACAATACCACTCCCTCTTCAGGGGATAAGTCGTATCCCATTAAGGCACGTTCCAGAATTGTGTCAAACGCAATTTTTGTCAGCATTACTTTCTTAATTTCTCGGTAAATCTTAATTTTATAAGCTTGTAAATAATAAAATTCTACTTAATAAATATACCAATTTATCGAAAATTCCAAACTGGAACATAAGTTTTATCTTTAAAGCTATTGCAATCGCTTACCTTGTACTATCACATTACCTTTTTATAGTTTATACAACCTATTAACAAAAAAAATAGTGTGGTTTAACCACAACTATTTTAATTGATTAATCTACATCTTTGTATTAGCGGGAATCTTTAGTAAAACTCCAATCTTACTAATTTGCCCTTACTTGTGGTTTTCGTCGATGTTGTATTAGCAATCCAATCGCCATGCCAATACCGACAAAAGCTGTAAAGTAAAATAAACCAATTAATCGGATGTAAATTGGTGGTGCGATCGCTTCAACTTCAACTTCTTGCGCTACCTTCACTGGGGTAAATTGACGGCTAGATCCTGGTAGAGGAGTTGCTTCCACCTCGATTTTATGGGGTGAACCATCAAAAAATTGTTCAAGCCATGTTAACTTACCTTGTTCGTCGGGAATACCTTTGTAGTCAAAGACTGTTAAATTATGTTCTGTAGCGATCGCTTTTACCTGCAACGCTACATCTGCGATCGGTTGTTCGGTTGCAGCATCTTTCACCTGTAGCGCTAAATTCGCAAGTTTTCCGACAGTTGCGTTTTTATCCCCCTCAAGATTAATTTCCAATCCCTGAGATTTTTGAGATGATGGTGCAATGGCTTCGCTACTATTTGAGTGGTGTTCGCTGCCATGAGCTTCTGCAACCTCTGCACTAATATTGATAACTAATAGGGTTATTATAGCTACTACTGTCAATGCACTTAATAAAAGGCGGACTGACTGTGGTGCAATTTCTCCTTGTTGTAGTTCTTCTTGTCCGCCAATAACCCAACCTCCCAACAATCCAAGTGATAATAAAATAGCTGCAATAACAACAAAATATTTATATTTGATGGGATTTTCCCGGACATTCAGATTTAAGGTTTGTTCATAAGTTGCAAAAGTATTTGCTACTAAAGGTGACACTTTAACTAGCAGTTGGTAATTACCACGGATGGGTAACATCTGCTGAATTTCTAGCTTACCATCAGGTGCAGTGGCATTCATTTGCAACAATTTTGTTCCCTCGACAATGGGAAAATCTGTTGTTAACCAAGGATTACGCGGCGGTGTCAGAATTTGTAAACTAATTTTGGCATTTTTTAAAGACTTACCCGCAGCATCAACAGCTTGTAAAGTCAAAGTAACAGGAGATTGTGGTTTTTCTGCCTCTGCTTCAAAAGGAAGAATACGTTCTAGAGGTGGGTTAGTGGAAAGTAGAACTCTGGATGTAGGAACCTGGGAATTTCCTACAAACGAATAAAGAACTGACAAAACAATGCAAACAGCGCTGATAACTCCAAAAAGTCGATATTTTTTCATAAAAACTTTCGGTAAATGTAAAACTCATGTCATTTCTGCAACTGAAACTTTTATAGCAGTGGATAAAAGTTACTCCAGATTATTATTAAGTAGAAGAATTCTAGTCAAAGAATTAGTCAAACATCCTTTTAAATTAAGTTAAGGCGATGTAGAGATGATAAACAAATGCATCTCTACAAAACCTAAAAGTTATTTACCAGCAAAAACAATGGTGCGAAATTTATGCTATTTTAGCATCGTAACTTTGTTATGTGATATAGCAAAGCTTCATGCACCTAAAAAATCTTGGGATTATGATAATTTAGTGACATGCAACGCC
>CAXUOL010000612.1:0-4567 GCA_964252435.1 uncultured Nostoc sp. | reverse complement strand
CAAAACTCCTAACTCTTAACTCTTAACTCCTAACTCTTAACTCTTAACTCAGCACGGGCTAAACGCCCCGCTATCCATGTACAGCACTCCTGAAGGGCAGGGGGAAAGAAGTATGAATGAAAACTTTAGTTCTGGGTCATTTGCCCAGTTTAAAAAGAAGAATTGTTCTATTTATACCCTTGTTCACGAAAATCTTGATCCAATTGCTCTCCCAACTTGCCCAATAGTATAACTCCTGAAATATAATCTACGGTAATTCTATCGACAAAAAGTATAATAACCTCTAAAAAACACTAAATCTATCGACAAACCGTATATTATGGATAAAGCAATAAAAGAATCGGCTTCAAAAGACTAATTTTGAAGTAGTTAAGCAATATCTTGTGATATTTCGCTAATTTTGTTGTGTTTATTTTGAATATCTTCTCAAAGCTTGTGCCCTTAGAGTATTTACCAAGCTGGCAGATATTAGAAAGTCAAAAGGAGTGAATGTGATCAACGCCATACAAATTAACGAAAACTTGACAACAACAGGACAAGTGATACCAAAACAACTTGAGCAAGCTATTCAAGAAGGTTTTAAGTCTGTTCTCAATCTGCGATCGCCTGATGAACTAGGATTTTCTAAGGATGAGCAAAAAGTAGCGGAAGCATTAGGGCTGTATTATCGAAATGTTCCACTCAAGGTGGATCTCAAAAATTTGAATGAAGAGGTGATTACCAAAATCCTCACGACACTCGAACAAATTCCGAAACCAGCAGTTGTGCATTGTGCTGCCGGGATGCGATCGACTGGAATTGCGCTGTTGAGTATTGCTATCCAGGAAGGATTAACGCCAGAGGAAACCTTAGCAAAAGCAAGAAATCTCGGCTTTGGATTCTTTGAACACGCTGGTGTTAGTCCCCGATTGAAGCAATTATTTGTGGACTATGTTAACAAACACGCCAAGATAGCTATACCTGCTAGCTGCTCTTAAGTATTAGTAATTTCTAATTGTTATGTCCTAATAGACTAGACGGCTGCTATACAAATCATTGAAGAAGAATTCAGAATTAAGAAGTTAGGATTCAGAATTAAGATGCTCTCTACCTACGTTCGCGCTGCGGTAGCGAGTCCCACAGAATTCAATTCTGTTAGCGGTAGCAGGGCGTTTAGCCCATTCTGACTCCTGACTCCTGAATTCTTTCTTCTTAAAAATTAAAAACGGCTCTTGCTGAAAGTAAACAAGAGCAGTTTTTAATAGCAAAGCCCAACATAAAAATTTAGGCATCTTCAAGTTCAAATTGAGCCACCGTAACAGCATTAAAAGCAAAAGCTAAAACTAATGGCATCGGCGACTGAAACCAAAAGGTAAAAAGAACAGCTAGAATTGTGCCAATTACTGCGGACATTGACCACAATCGTTCTTCAAAAGTCAGTCCTTTTTCGGCTTTAATCAATCTGAGAACATCAACTGGAATTGGCTCCGGCATTACCCCACCCGGAGGGAAAGCCCAGAAGTTGTTACGTCGCTCAACAAATAAATCTGTCCAGCCATTTTCTTGGCACCATGCCTCAATCCATTGAAGTGAGTAATGATTCATCATCGGGTTTGGGAGTTCGGTTTGTGGAAGTTATGTGTTTGGTGGATGTAAACTCTTGGAGATTCCTGAAGAACTAACTAATCGCTATAAAATTAACGCTAATTATCGAGCTTTAAGCTTTGTTAAGCAATTGAGACGCATATAATTACGCTCAAACCTTGCTTTCATTAATAATTATTAAAAGACTAACAGTTGATCGGGGCTGTTGAATTTAAAAGACAACAAACTTTACTTGAAAAATGGAAAGTCAAGAATTGTAAATCAGTCAGTGAGTATTACTGCTCAAAAAAACTTTTTATGTCTTGAAAATTTAAATCTACAAATGAAGAATTGTAAATAAGTCAACAAGCATAGACCATAGTAAACATTGCTTTATTCAGCTAAATTATTCCTTTAGAGTTAGGAATTTTAAATTTCTCTTCATCAAAGAGCGATAGATTATGCTCCCCGTCTCTATTTTGCGAAAGTTTGCTTGATCTGAGAAACAATTTATACTCAGTCATTGCGATCGCTATTTAGTAATTATTGTTCTGATATCCAAATCTAATTTTAGTGCGATCGCCTACGGCGGGGCTTCTCCTGTCGGAGACGCTCCGCGAACGCCTATCGCAGATTGCCAACTCTTTACCCCAAGTAGCAGGGATAATTTTGCTAAAGTAAGAAGCTTATGCTCTTTTTGCGTTACAAAATATTAAGCAACGGAAATATACGTTCTCCAAATCCAGTAGCAAGGCTGCGAGTCTCAATGATTAGGATTCAGTCTTGCTAATATTCAAGTGCGGTAATTAAATGCGGCGATTATACACTAAATTGGCTCTCAATATATTATGGCGGCAGGGTTTGGCATTCCTTCTCGGAATTATTATCTGGTGTGTGGCCGATCCAGCAGTGGCAGTAGACTGGACTCATCCACTGTCATTTAGCAATGCAGAGTTATCAAGACGTGATTTTTCTGGACAGAGTTTGCAAGCTGCGGAGTTTTCTAACGCCAATATGGAACTGGCTAACTTTACAAATGCTGACTTACGGGGAGCAGTCATGAGCGCTTCGGTGATGACAAAAGCAAATCTCCACGGAGCGGATTTAACGAATGCAATGGTCGATCAGGTAAACTTGACTAAGGCGGATTTGAGCGATGCAGTTTTCAAAGAAGCTCTTTTGCTCCGCGCCATATTTAATGATGTAAATATAGACGGTGCAGATTTTACAGATGCAATTTTGGATAGAGCGCAAATCAAAGAACTGTGCGAAAAAGCCAGTGGTGTGAATTCCAAAACAGGTGTGCAAACTCGTGATTCTCTAGGATGTCAATGAAGCGTGTTGGTGTAATTGGTGGCGGACAACTTGCCTGGATGATGGCGGATGCAGCACAGAAGCTAGGAGTAGAATTAGTAGTACAAACTCCTAGCGAGCATGACCCGGCTGTGTTAATCGCCAAAGAAACTGTTTTCGCGCCAGTTGATGATGCAAGTGCTACGGAAATATTAGCTCAAAAATGTGATGTTATCACCTTTGAAAATGAATTTGTTGACCTGAATGCTTTATCTGGTTTAGCACAGCAAGACGTTTGTTTTCGTCCAAAATTAGAAGCTTTAGCTCCTCTTTTAGATAAATATCATCAGCGTTGCTATTTACGCGACTTGGGATTACCAGTTCCTCAATTTTTTGCCCTTGACGAGGTGGAAAATCTCAAATCAAAAATAGAATATCTAGGTTTTCCAGTAGTCCTCAAATCCCGCCGTCATGGTTATGACGGTCAAGGTACTTTCATCATTCAGGATTTTGCTACTTTAGAAAAAAAGCTAACTAATGAAATCACAACAAAACCTTTAAATCAATCACTTTTCTTGTTAGAGGAATTTGTCCCCTTTGAAAGAGAACTAGCAATAATTGCAGCTCGTTCTGTAGAGGGAGAAATTGTCACTTACCCAGTAGTGGAAACTCAACAAGAACAACAAGTATGTCGGCGAGTGATTGCGCCAGCCGAAATTACGCCTAATCAAGTAGCAGAAATCAAAGCGATCGCACATACTCTATTAAATAGCCTAGAAGTAGTGGGAATTTTTGGAATTGAGCTATTTCTCAGGGCTGATGGCAAAGTGCTGGTAAATGAAATTGCGCCCCGTACTCACAATTCTGGGCATTTTTCTCTTGATGCTTGTGAAACTTCTCAGTTTGAGCAGCACCTTCGAGCAGTTTGTGGTTTACCCTTGGGAAATCCGGCTTTGCAATGCGCCAGCGCTGTGATGGTGAACCTATTGGGGTATGAAAATTCTCACAGCGACTACCAAAGCCAGCGTCAAAAAATAGCTGAAATTCCCCAAGCGCACGTTCACTGGTATGGGAAGACAGAATCACGTCCTGGGCGAAAGTTAGGGCATGTCACTGTTTTGCTGGATAATCACGATACAGAATCGGCAGGTGCATACGCCAATAACATCGCCCAGACCATAGAATCTATCTGGTATCCCAGGTAAATAGATCGGAAAGTTTCGATATTGAACACACAACATCTTTTGAAAAGCTATAATGAGTGAGTTGCACTACGACGTTGGTGACTGCCATCAAGTTTTTTGATCTATGCCTTTAATGACAAGGGAGTCAACTGTTCTCGTGGCAGTATACCGGGCATGTACCCGGAAACTTTAAACGAGGAATTTAGGTTCCCACCTGGATAAACCCAGGTCATAAACTTAGGTAAAACGGCGTCGCGGTGAACTTAAAATTATTAGCTCCCAAAGTCAGTTAGAATTTGGGAGCTTTAATTATTTTAACTAATTTGCGATTTTCCTCTCAATGCATAACGCTTCTAATTTTTCGGTAATGTGGAGAACAGCGATAGCATAATTCTACTAAATCTGTATAACTTGATTCTAAATGAGGTAGCGTTCAGAGTTAAAATTACACAATTGCGTTGAATTGTGGTTAAAACTACAAAAAATTGTTAAAACAACTAACTAATACCGTATTTCCAGCCTCGGTC
>CAXUOL010000611.1:0-4568 GCA_964252435.1 uncultured Nostoc sp. | reverse complement strand
CTAACCCTCCCCGTATGTATTGGGGAGGGAACTAGATTTCTTTTTTCCCCCCAATACATCGGGGGGATTAAGGGGGGTAATTCAACTTGTGTGTACACGGTAGCCTTGTAAAGGGGAGGGAACTAGATTTTTCGGTTTCCCCCCTTTACAAGGGCAGGGCTGTTTCGTTCCCTAAAAGGCGCTGATTTACAAGCGTTTCAAGTAAAAAAATCAGGTGACTAAAAAATCTGATTGTGCAAGAAAATGGTGTTAGCACTTAAATTTCCCAATTGAAGTGGTAGTTTTTGTTTTTCTCACTCAAGCAAATTTCTGACTCATACTCTTGACAAAATCCCCAAGAGATCGAATGAAACAGCCCTGCTTTACAAGGGGGGATTAAGGGGGGTGATTAAAATTACAGCCAACCACTTTTCAAACAACCTCTAATACCGAATTCGCGGATCTACATAAGCATTTAAAATATCAATCAAAATGCTTGCACTCACAATGATCGCACCAAAAAAGACTAGCACTCCCTGGACTGTGGGATAATCGCGATCAGCGATCGCTTGATAAAGTCGATTAGCTAACCCAGGCCAAGAAAATGTTACCTCTGTCAAAATCGCCCCACCCAACAGAGATGCAAAGGTTAATCCCAAGACTGTAATTACTGGAATTAGCGCATTTTTTAAAGCATGGGAGGCTAAAATCTTATTTTCACCAATACCTCTGGCTCTAGCGGCTTCTACATAATCTGCTTGCAAGGTTTGCTTTAAATTCACTCGCACAATTCGCTCAAAAATTCCACTGAGCAAAATTCCTAGTGTGAGACTCGGTAGGGCAAGATGATGCAAAGATGCCAAAAACTGGGTGAAATTTCCACCGAGTAGGCTATCAATTGTATACAATCCAGTCACAGGAGTGGGAGCCTGAAGATTGGGCGGAAAGCGGTTGGAATTGGGAAACCAACCGAGTTGGACTGAGAAAATCAACTGCAAAAGCATTCCCGCCCAAAACATCGGAAGCGCGTAGGTGATGATCCCAAATAAGCGCCCACCAACATCAAAATATGTTCCAGGACGGGAAGCCGAAAGAGTCCCAACCGCAATTCCGACGATGAGTGCAACCGCCATACTACATACTGCTAACTCTACCGTCGCCGGGAAATATTGCCCGATGATGTCCCAAACATTTTGTCCGCGGCTCATTAAAGAGGTTCCCAAGTCAAAACGCAGTATGCTTCCCAAATAATTTAAATACTGTAGCCACAGCGGAAGATTTAAACCGAGTTGTTTTCGCAATTCTTCTTTAGCTGCTTCTGGCGCACGTCCACCAAGAATTGCATCTGCTGGATCTCCTGGTGTTGCTCTTAGTAAGAGAAATACAATAGTGATGATAGTTAATAGCTGAAGTGGCGCAAGAAGCAACCGAGAAACAATGTAATATTGTAAAGCTTTAGAACGAGACATATTTAGTTAGGAGTTAGGAGTGAGCAGTTAGGAGTTCAGAGTGAGCAGTTAGGAGTTCAGAGTGAGCAGTTAGGAGTTCAGAGTGAGTAGTTAGGAGTTCAGAGTTAGGAGTTGATAATTTGCAGTTAGTAATTATGAATTAAAATAGAAACCTAGCTTGCAAAAATTCTTTAATTACTATATTTAGTGAAATTGAACATCTCTATTTCGCTCAAAATCACATTACATGATTTTGTTATTTTTGCAACAAGTCTAATTCCTAACTCCTAACTCCTAACTCCTAATTCCTAACTCCTAATTCCTAACTCCTAACTCCTAACTCCTAACTCCTAATTCCTAACTTACTTTTTAAGTGTCTGGTAAACCAAAATTTGGGTAGGGTTAAGTTTTACGCCATTAACACCATTTCGGGCAAATACATAGTCTTTGTTTTGCCATAAGGGAACGTAAGGTACATCAGTAGTAACTTGCGTTTGAATTTCGTTAAAAATTTTCTGACGCGCTTCGGGGTTTTGTTCTTTGCGTTGACCATCAATCAATTTATTTATGGTTTCGTTATAGTAGAACGAACCCTGAGTTTGACTTCCTCCATCTTCGCATCCTTTAGCAACTGAACCTTTGTCACAAGACAAAAATGGCTGGACGTAATTATCTGGATCTAAAAAGTCTGGATACCAATCAAGTAAAGCTGCCGGATACAAACCCTTGGCAATGTCTTTAAAGAAGGCAGGCCCTTCCGCTTGGGTAACTTCAAATTGGAGTATTCCATCCATTTTGACATCCACAAGAGATTTGAGTGTCTGTGCTGCCAAACTCCGAGTAGGTGAACTAGAAGGATACCAAACTTGCACTTTCGCAGGATTTTCTTTAGAGAAACCAGCAGTAGTTAACAATTTTTTAGCTTGATCAAAATTAGCATCGCCATATTTCTCTTTGAATAATGGCACAGAAACTTTAAATGTTGTGGGAATCATGCTATATAGCGGATCTGCTTGACCAAGTAATACTCGCTCGTTTAAAAGTGGACGGTCAATTATGGACGCGATCGCTTGTCTTACCTCTAATTTATCTAAAGGCTTTTGATTCCGGTTTAATACCAGATAACTTACTACACTACCTTCAGCTGCGATCGCTTGCCAATCCCCTTTTTTACCACCTTCTGACAAACTCCGATTTTGATCTGGTTGCAGCGACAGATAAGCTACATCGATTGCACCTGTACGAAAAGCATTAAACAAATTAACTGGACTAGTTTGAATTTGGAGATTAACACCCTTGTTAGCTGGTTTTTCTCCCCAGTACTTATCAAACACATCAAATCTGATGGAATCAGTACCATACTGTCCTAATTTGTAAGGGCCAGTTCCCACAAAAATATTCGGCTTGAATCTACCAGCGCCGACTTCGTAAGCTTTTGGTGAAACGGCACACATTCCAGGAAATGCCAACAGTGAGGGAAAAGCTGCAAAGGACTTTTTCAGCTTAATTGTCAACTCATACTCGCTTGTAGGTTTTATCGAATCTACTATATCAGCTAGTAAGAATGAGGGTTTTCCTTTATTTTCAATAAAGCGCTGAATGGTAAAGGCCATTGCTTGAGCGTTGAAGGGAGTCCCATCGTGAAAAACTACTCCCTGACGTAAGGGGATGGTATAAGTTAAGCCGTCTTGACTGACTTTGGGTAATGCTGTAGCTAGTTGGGGCTTAATTTCGGTGCTTCCTGGTTCGTAGTTGTAGAGACGATCGCTCATATTAAACACCAAACCTAAAGATGCTAACTCATAAGCATCAGCCGGATCAAGGGTTCTTGGCTTTGCTGTTGTACCGATAGTAATACGACCATCACTTGTAGGGGTATTTACAGAACCAGATGGCGGTGTAGAAGACTTAGGACGAGGAGCGCAACTAACAACCAAAAATAAACATAGACAGAACAAAGATAGGAATTGTGTAATCCGACCCCACCGTTTCACGAACAAGGAAAACCAGGTCATAGCAATAATATATTTGATATCAGCGGTCAGCAATTCTACTACATTTGTGACTCTTGTGCTGAATCTTCACAATTTATAGTGGTTCTTGTTTCGATTAAACGCTCCGTAGCCATCTAAATCAAAAATTTGTGGCGGATACTCAACTTCATAATTAATACCATTTCTTTGTGAGGCTGCGCCAAATTTTCTTTCTTCCTTTGTGTCCAACTCTTACGAGACGCTGCGCGAATGCGCCTTTGCGGTTCGTTCCTTGTATAATTTGGCGCATCATTATACAGAATTGGTATAAGTTTATTGCTACTGTGCGAAGCCTACGACGGGCTACGCCTATGCACTATTTGGTTACAAAAAATCATTGATAAAATACAGAATTTGACATTTAAGATTTGTTAAGTATTGAAAAGTTTTTATTTGATTAAAATTTTCAACATTGGTTAAATTTGTCGTAAATTCTATAGTTACTAGGAAAATAGGTCTTGCTTGGGAACAGACACTGATAAAGGGTTTTATCATCAAGATCCGCTGTATTCTCAAAAAGAAAAGTGTTTGAACATCAGCGACTAAAGCGATCGCGATATTGTTAACAGCAGATTGAAAGTCTAATAGTGAGACTAAGACCGTGAAGTACTTCTTTCTATCTGAGGGATGGGCAGTTGCTAGAGTCTGGGCATCTGATGGACTTTGGCAAATAACTGCATGGCGACGCCAACCAGATATTCAGCGAATGAATATTTGTTTAGTCGAAGAAAATGAATTGCTCTGGCTTTATAGAGTAGAAGAAGCCGTTTTAACCGTGGAAGTGAAGCCAACAACACCAGTAATTGCCAGCCAAACCATCGGTCAAGTAGTACTCAAGCGTCTAATGAGCGCCGAACAGGTAATTGAACGCCTGAGTACAGCCGAGGCGAAGTGTCAACTGCAAAATATCCAGTTGGTGGTTCAGTAGATAGTGGGGAGTAGGGAGTAGGGAGTAGGCCAAGTAACATAACAACATAATTATTCTTGTCCCCTCCTCTTGTTCCCCCACTCCCCTCGTAAAGAAAAGATAAGCAAATTTAATCCTCGACGGGTATTGGTAGCGAAAAAACTTGGAGATGCTACGCGATCGCATCAATTTACACGCTTG
>CAXUOL010000610.1:0-4573 GCA_964252435.1 uncultured Nostoc sp. | reverse complement strand
AGAGACATAGTTTTTAGTTAAGGTAGATGTAGGTTCTTCTGCCATATCGTGTTACTGATTGATTTAAGTCCAATACTTTTATTTATTCAGACCACGTTTTAGTGTAAGCACATTGAAATAAGACTTAAATGATAATCTTATACATTTGTAAAGTATCTTCTATTTATCAACAAACTTTTATTGCGAGAGCCAGCCCCCAAGAAATTCTTACTCAAGCACTACTTAATTTATTCTTTTTCTGTTAAATGAGTTACAAGTAGTGATTGTCTCATAGATCGGAGCCGGATATACTCTACCTGTGCATTTGGTTGTGGCAAGATTTTACCTCACCTAACCAACAACTACGTTACTAACTGGGTGCTATACCAGAAGCAGTCCCAAGGCTGTCTTCTGTCTTTGGTGCAATGTTGGTAATCTCCACAAACGGTGTCCTGATACTGACAGCTTTACCAAAAAATAGGCATTAATTTATATCTTACCTTAAGCCTATGTTATACCTCTTTAGGAGTAAACTTTAGTGTTATGCAGCGATGAATGCTGTTACTGGGTCAATTTTATGGGTAGATTTTGATCGCCAGGTGGCTCTTGCAGTGCTGGAGGTGAATCAGGTTAACACCCAGGATCTTAACTTCAATATTGCAGGCGTTTTTATGTCTTGAAAGAGGTAGGATAAAAGCTATAGATAAAGAACTACGTTATAGATATTAGCAAACAAGGCATTTGAAAATTGCTATAATCTATTGTTCCATCTAAATTCATATATATTATTAGGTGTAAATTTGTATGGGTTCTCCAATGAATCGTCTGTCTATTTTTGTAGATGGAAACAATATGTTCTATGCTCAACAAAAAAATGGCTGGTTTTTTGACCCGCGGCGAGTCTTAGAATACTTCAAACATGAGCAATCAGAAACAACATTAATTAATGCCTTCTGGTACACTGGCTTAAAAGATCCACAAGACCAGCGAGGTTTCAGAGACGCTTTAATTAGTCTAGGATATACAGTACGAACTAAAATTCTGAAAGAATATTATGATGATACGTCAGGTCGTTACTCGCAAAAAGCGAATTTAGATATTGAAATTGTTGTAGATATGTTTAATACAGTAGACCAGTATGACCGAGTAGTATTATTCAGTGGTGATGGAGATTTTGAAAGAGCAATCGAACTATTACGCTCAAAAAATACACATATTACGGTAGTATCAACAGAAGGAATGATTGCTAGAGAGCTACGCAATGCTACTGATAGATATATAGATTTAAATGATATCAGAGATCAAATAGAAAAAACTGAAGGTTAGTAGCTTTAACAATTATTTACAAAAATAAGAGTAAAAGAAAAACTAGGGTTGAAGATATATTAAGCCACAAGTAAACACTAAATACTAAACACCAAACGGCAAATGACAAACAAAACAGATCGAATCATCATTTTTGATACAACATTGCGAGATGGAGAGCAGTGTCCGGGAGCGACTTTGAATATAGACGAAAAGCTAGTTATTGCCAAGCAATTAGCGCGTCTAGGTGTAGATGTAATTGAGGCAGGCTTTGCCTTTGCTAGTCCGGGAGATTTTGAAGCAGTCAAGAAGATCGCTCAAATTGTCGGGACAGAAAATGGGCCGATAGTTTGTAGTTTGGCAAGAGCCATTAAAGCAGATATTGAAGCGGCTGCGGAAGCATTAAAACCAGCAGTTAATGCCAGAATTCACACATTCATTTCGACTTCTGATATTCATTTAGAGTATCAATTGCGAAAGTCACGGGCAGAAGTACTAGCGATCGCCGAAGAAATGGTAGCCTATGCCAAGTCCTTCATGACAGATGTGGAATTTTCGCCGATGGATGCGGCTCGTACCGATCCAGAATTCCTTTACCAAGTATTAGAGCGAGCGATCGCAGCTGGTGCAACAACAGTTAACATTCCCGATACTGTAGGTTACACAACCCCTAGCGAATTTGGAGCAATTATTAAGGGGATTACCCTTAATGTCCCCAACATCAATCAAGCGATTATTTCCGTTCACGGTCATAATGATTTAGGCTTGGCAGTTGCTAACTTTTTAGAAGCCGTAAAAAATGGCGCACGGCAACTAGAATGTACGATCAATGGCATTGGCGAACGCGCTGGCAATGCATCACTAGAAGAATTGGTAATGGCCTTGCACGTACGGCGGCAATATTTTAACCCTTATCTCGGTAGACCAGAAAATTCTCAAGAATCCCTGACAAATATCGACACCCGACAAATTTACAAAACCTCACGCTTAGTTTCTAATTTGACGGGAATGTTGGTACAAGCAAATAAAGCGATCGTGGGGGCGAATGCTTTTGCCCATGAGTCTGGAATTCACCAAGATGGTGTGTTAAAGAACAAGCTAACTTACGAAATTATGGATGCCCAATTGATTGGCTTGACAGACAATCAAATAGTTTTGGGCAAACATTCCGGTAGAAATGCTTTCCGTACTCGGTTGAAAGAATTGGGCTTTGAACTGTCAGATACTGAGTTAAATAAAGCCTTCGTTAGATTCAAAGAAGTAGCAGATAAAAAGAAAGAAATTTCCGATTGGGATTTGGAAGCGATCGTTAACGATGAAATCCAACAAGCACCTGATTTGTTTCGGGTAGAGTTGGTGCAAGTTTCCTGTGGTAGCAACGCCCGTCCTACTGCTACAGTTACTCTGCGTACCCCAGAAGGTGAAGAATTAACCGATGCTGCGATCGGTACTGGGCCAGTGGATGCAGTTTACAAAGCCATCAACCGTGTGGTGAATGTACCCAACCAGTTAATTGAGTTTTCTGTGCAGTCAGTAACAGCCGGTATTGATGCCATTGGTGAAGTAACGATTCGTTTACGTTATGAATCTAAAGTATTTTCTGGTCATGCAGCGAACACAGATATCATCGTGGCATCCGCACAAGCTTATGTAAATGCATTGAATAGGTTGTATGCATCTTTGCAAACTCAAGAAAAACCAGAGGAAGTAATTGCACAGAAAGTCTGAGATCGGATCTGTCAAAATGCCAGTTTTTAGCTGATGCTAACAAACTCCTCTCCAACTTTGGGGAGGAGTTATTTGTGAGTTCCAAAAATCGTTGGAAATTATGCTGACAGAAAAACATATCATTATTAGAGAAGGCACAATCAAAGAAGACTCACTGATTGCAAAACACTTTTACCAAATGTGGCTAGATATTGGTGTTGATGAGAGTAATATTATTCTTAAGTGGGAGAATATTACTCTCCAATTTATAAAAGAAGCGCGTCGAGATTTATTTTATAAGGCTTTTATTGCAGAGATTGATAATAAAGTAGCTTTAGTTATATATGAAAATACGAAAAAACCGATTGATTGTGACGTGGGGGTGCGGAATGTCGGATATAAGAGGTTGTTTGAAAAGTGGTTGGCTGTGATTTTAAGCACTTATTGATCCCCCCTAGCCCCCCTTAAAAAGGGGGGAAAACTTCTTCAAGTCCCCCTTTTTAAGAGGGATTTAGGGGGATCTAAAACATTTTGCTACCAACAAGAGGACTTTTAAAACATCCTCTTACAAGCTAAGTTTATTGAGTTGATTATGAATATTTTTTACTTTTTTAGATTTATCTATTTACTTATATACATAAAACTTTATTCTAAGAAACGATGTTTATAATCAGTGAGCTTGTATGAGTAGCGAAAAGACAACAGAATTGCCACTCTGGGTACAAGATAGAGATATAGTCATTGCTCATGATGAAGAAGTACAGTGGCGAGAAGGAAAACGCCCGGATTATTCATACACCAATGAATTTCTTCATCAAGAGAGTAAATTTCAGCATCCAGAAGGTTCTTTAGAAGCGATCGCTCAAAATTTAGTCCGCACTTTTGAGATGGAAGCTTCTAATAAATCTAATCCTCAACAGTGGCTTTCGATTGTTACTGATAAGTTTAAGATGAGTACCAATGGCGGACAACAATTCACTGCTGAAGATGTTGCAACTGAAGGTACTTATAACCTGTTTTTGGGTAAAACTGAGCAATATAACTCTGAAACAGAAACCTTTGAATCTTCATTTCAAGTTTTTCATAAAGCCTTTCCTAATGGCTTTCTTTGGGAATTAACAGAAGTCCTTTCGGGGCCGCCTAATGTTACCTTTAAGTGGCGACATTGGGGAACATTTAATGGTTCCTATAAGGACTATATACCCACAGGTGAAACAATAGAAATCGTCGGAGTTAGTATTGCTCGCGTCACTGATGATTTAAAGATTGAGTCTTTAGAGCATTATTTTGATAACAATGCTTTTCTGCAAAAATTAACGAGTGGCGGTTGTCCCTTTCATTCCTAAAATCAGTAGATTTAGTGTGCGTTACGCCGTAGGCTAATACCATTCACTAAAACCCTGATAAAAGGGAAAAGGTTAAAGGGGAAAGGGGAAAGGGATGATGATTGTCGCGCCACTTGCGGGCGAGGTTTTTACCTGACTCATAAAATTTGGATTATTTCGCGCCACTTGTGGGCGTTAGCGCAGCGGGACGAAGTACGGTTTTTACCTTTCCCCCTGCCCCTTATCCCCTTCTTGGG
>CAXUOL010000609.1:0-4580 GCA_964252435.1 uncultured Nostoc sp. | reverse complement strand
TGCCGAAATTAGTCAGCTAATCGAGCGAATTACCGCAGCGACTCAAAAACAAATGGCCCAATCTGTAACAGTAACTAAATCAATGCAAGATGTTGCAGAAATTGCCGATAAAACTTTTGCTGAATCTCAAGAAATTGCAACTGTGTTCCAAGATTTATCAGGAATGGCGCAAGAGCTATTAACAACTGCTAGGAAGTTTAAAGTTAAATGAAAAATAGTTAGGAGTTAGGAGTTAGGAGTTAGGAGTTATTAGGTCAAAGCATTAATTATATAAAGCACTATTTTATTGGCATATTGGCAAATGTAAAATGCTTTGACCTTAATTACTTATAACTTTTTAGTTAAAGAGAGGAGAAGAGTAATTGGCAGAGAGTGTTATTCAACAAAAGAGTTTTAAGTTTGCTTTAGAAATTATTCACCTATATATTAAACTGCAAGAGCAGCGGGAATATGTGCTTTCTAAGCAATTACTACGAAGTGGGACAAGTATTGGCGCGAATGTTGAAGAGGCTAGCGGTGGTCAGAGTAGAAAAGATTTTTTGGCAACAAATGTATATTGCATACAAAGAAGCTAGGGAAACCAAATACTGGCTACGTCTACTACAACAGTCCAAACTAGTAAATATTGATTTAACTAATGAACTAATCTATACAGACGAAATCATTCGGATTTTGAGTTCAATAGTCAAGACAACTGAAAAATCAATTGGTCAATCAACTCCTAACTCCTAACTCCTAACTCCTAACTCCTAACTCCAAACTCCAAACTCCAAACTCCTAACTCCTAACTCCTAACTCCTAACTCCCCACTCCCCACACCCCACTCCCTAATTATGATTACAGATAACGAAATCCGCGAACAAGGGTACATCTACTTTCTAGCTGAAGCCCCAGAATTAGTCCAAATTATTGAACAAGAACTATTTAGCTTGTCGGAAGATTATAGCATTGCTAAAATTCACAATCTCATGCGAGCCACTCATACACTTAAAGGTGGTGCAGCTAACGTTGGGCTAGAATTAATTCAGACGATCGCCCATTTTTTAGAAGATGTATTTAAGGCTTTATACAATCCAAAAGTGATAGTTGATGCAGAATTACAAACACTTTTATTACAAGCTTATGAGTGTTTGAGTATAGCATTAAATATTGAGCTAATAGGCAGTGCTGTTAATGACGAAGAACTGCTTCACAGAGCTACTTCAGTTTTTGCACAGTTGCAAGAAAAGCTGGGTGATGCATTTGGTACTGAATCTTATATTCCAACTTCTGAAGAATTGGGATTTGATATTGTACAATCTGTTTTTGAAGTAGGAGTAGAACAACGTCTAAACAGTATTGCTGACGTTGTTAACAATCCACCAAATAATGACGATTTTATCGAGTTTTTACACTCTCAAGCTGAAGTATTTCTTGGCTTGGCAGAATCTCTGAATTTACCCGGATTGGGAGAAATTTCCCAAACGATTCTCTCAGCACTGCAAGCAAATCCTAGTCAGGTACAGCAAATTGCAGAAATTGCTCTTGCGGATTTACAACAAGCAAAAGAATTAATATTAGCAGGCGATCGCACATCTGGTGGAGAACCTTCTTCAGGTTTGCGAAAATTTGCAGTAGTGGCAAATGAGGAGTTATCTGAAGAATTACAAAATGATTCATCTGCTAGTAAAATTTTTATCCATGAAGAAGAGTTTTATCAGTTTCTCACTACATCTGATAATCAGAAAAACGAATCGGTAAAACCAACAACTGCCAAGTTTTATTTAAAAGTAATTCGCTACATTTTTGGCTGGTTTAATCACCAGATAAAAATACCAGAGGTAGAACTCAGTTTGAATTTACTAGTTCCCGGATTACAAAGAAAAAATCTGCTTAATTATATCGAAAACTGGCTGAAAGACTTTCTTGATTTTGTTCAAAATGAAGAAGATAGTCAAAGTCTTTGTATTTATCGACATGGGATCATTTTAATCATCCTATTTGCAGTTGCAAAGTTTCAATATTCTCTGAAAGCATCTGATAGCCACCTCTCAGGAATTAAAATATTACAAAACCAAATCTACAAATTAGCAAAAGAATATAAAAGTTATCCTCCTGTTACTAGCGAAGAGAAAAATTGGCTTGATAGTCCCAAGTTACAAAAACTGTTAGTGATTAAAGAGATTGTATCTTCTCAATCAACTGATAACTTGCTAGAAGCAATATGGGGAGAAGAAACTAGGCAAAATCTTGCTGTTGAAGTTGTGACAACCCAGACTGATGATTCTTCAGCAAAGCTTGATTCATTAACTGTCAGTGAGCAGGTAGTTGTAGACGTTCCTAAAACAACTATTGAAGTTACGCCTGATATAGCTACACAAATCAATAAAGAAATAGAAGACAAATCACAGTATGTTCCAACTAAAAGCTTTCGCCAACCTTCATTTATTCGGGTAGATACAGAGAGACTGCAACACCTCAATTATCTAGCTGGAGAATTGCTGATTTACCAAAAACGGCGTAGTTTACAAGATGAACAAGTCAAAGAAATAATTGAGCAACTAGTACAGCAACTCACCAGACACCAAACAACTTTAAATGAGTTATGCGATTTACCTTTACAAATACAAAATATTACCTCACAACAAACGCAAAGTTTTGCAGTGGATTTTGACTCTCTAGAAATGGATGTATATACAGAATTTCATACTACATTGCATGAAGCAATAGAAGAGACACTGCAACTACAAGAAACCACTGAATCTCTTGATTTGCTTCTGACACAAGCTAGTCAAATTAGTGATAAACAAGAGAATTTAACTCTTAATATTATAGATAGCTTAGTCGAAGCACGAATGTCGCCTTTGGGCAATATTCTGAATCGTTTTCCCCACATGGTAAATAAGTTGGGGAATGTTCATGCCAAACTTGTAGAATTGAAACTTACTGGTAGTGAAGTACTGGTAGATAAAGCGATCGCCCAAAAGCTCTACGATCCTTTGTTACACTTAATGCGTAATGCTTTTGACCACGGTATTGAAGCTCCGCAAGTTCGCCGAGAGCTTGGTAAACCAGAACAAGGTTTAATCGAAATCTGCGCTTATCATCAGGGTAGCCAAACTGTTATCGAAGTTCGAGATGATGGTCAAGGATTGAATTTAGATAGAATTCGTAGAAAAGCTGCTGAACTTTATCCCATGCAAACTGAAGAAAAAACTAGAAGCTCTGCTTTCAATCTGGCTGAACCTGAACTTTTAGATTTGATATTTTTGCCTGGATTCACTACTGCAAATAAAGTAAGTGAAATTTCTGGGCGTGGCATGGGTTTAGATATTGTGCGTACTCAAATGCACGCACTCAACGGCTCGATTTCAGTTCAATCCTTACCCAACCAAGGAACAATATTCATCCTCAAAATTCCTTTTTCTATGACTACAGAAAAGTTAATGCTAGTTCAAGCCAAAGGTGTTGTTTATGGTCTGATGTTGGACAGTATCGAAAAAATATTGATTCCCTCTGAACAACAGATTAAAGAAATTGAAGGCAAAAAAGTCTTGTATTGGAATATAGACGATGATGAGACTATGGTCAGCCTTCGTCAACTTTCAAAGTTAATTAATTATAATAATTCATTCTCTAATAATGCTACTCCATACAACACATCAAATACTCATGATCCAAGCATAGCGAAAAATCCGGTGCTTTTGCTACATGGAAATCAGGGAAAGATTGCTTTAGAAGTTGACCAAATAATTGGTGAACAAGAACTGGTAATCAGACCTTTAGGAAATGCGATCGCACCGCCAAAATACATTTATGGTTGTAGTAGTTTAGCTAATGGTAATCTCATCTTAGTAATTGATGCTTTGTTGCTGGTAAAATCTAGCGAAATCCAACAAACAACACTTGATATCAGGGCGCTACCAGTAGCTTCTTCGTCAAATAAAAAAGCCTTACCGATATCAGGGCATACTTTTTCATCTACACCATTACTTGCGGCATCGACTTCCACAACAACTATACAAACCCAACCCAGCTATTCTCAAGAGCCAGATCATAAATCACCAAAAGTTGTTTTAGTAGTAGATGATGCAATTAGTCTCCGGCAAACTCTCTCTCTGACTCTCCAAAAATCTGGCTATCAAGTAATACAAGCTCAAAATGGTGTAGAAGCTTTAGAAAAATTGCAGTTACATCCTGAAATTAAAGTTGTTGTATCCGATTTAGAGATGCCACGAATGAATGGTTTTGAGTTGTTGAGCAATTTTCGCCAATACACCAATTTAGCAAAAATACCTGTAATAATTCTTACTTCTCGTAGCGCTGAAAAACATCGCCAGCTTGCTCAAGAATTGGGCGCAAAAGCTTACTTAAGCAAGCCTTTTTTAGAACATGAGTTTATCTCTAAAATTAAGGAGTTAATGAACAGTAATGCAGATGATTTAGATCCTTTACTCATAGTGAAAAATAATTAACAATTCGTAATTCGTAATGACGCTCCTGCGTCGCTAACGCTGCGCTAACGTAATTCGTAATTATGAATTATCAGGTAGATTATTTGGATCTACACCTAGAGAACGTAAATATTGCGCTAATTGTTC
>CAXUOL010000608.1:0-4581 GCA_964252435.1 uncultured Nostoc sp. | reverse complement strand
CAACTCCTGCACATCCACCGCAATCGGCTAATTTTAGGGGTATAATCCCTGTAGGGCAACTTGCTAGTAGTTGTCCTAAGATGGCAGCTCCAGGAATTGATTTTTAGCAAGGTTGCGTTAGAATAGGGTGAAGAGAAATTTTCTGACGCTGCATTGAATTAGCTGGTTCACTACCCTGGTATTCAGGGGGCAAAAGCAAAGATATTAGAGTGCAACTTCTAGGATTTTATCTTAGACAAACAAAAAGCAGATTAAAGAATGCACACTCTCTTTATAGCTACCTTGTGAATCAGTAACTAACAGCAGGCTCGGTTAGCTTCTCTAAATTCATGCTTTTTAAACAACTGCTGAATGTCTAATCCAGGTAGTGCCCAAGAGCTAGTGCATTACTTTTTTAGAGTTAAAGCAACTGCTGTCGGTTATACCGACTGGTTGTAGACGTTCACGAGACGCGCAAAGCCCTGCTTGTTCTTAGGCTAGAGCGGCTCAAGGCAGGTTAGCAACTGGCGCAGCTGAGTATAACCCTAAGATAAATCCGGGGAATGGAAAATAGAAATAGTTTCTTTTTCTTAACGAATTCAGTAGGTTACTCTCAAATAAAGCATCCTGAGTTAAAATGCTCACTCAGGATTTAGAACTTTCAACTCAGAACTCTCTTGATTGAGGGTATTACATTACAAATCAACCACGGACGGTTGATTTAATTGCTTAAACGATATGCAGCAGTTCAGGAATAATCAGCCGTAAAAACGCTCTTAAGAGCGCCAATAGCTATTTAACTTAGAAGCTCAGATTTGCGATTTTTATTATCAGTAGCGCCTTTTGAGGGTTGCGAGGGCAGCGAAAGTATAATATCAAACCGAGAAAACACTAGTAATTAAAACTAACGCCAAGAAGCAAGTAGTTTTGAATTATTAAGTAATTAACCGGACTTGATACAACAAACCTCAAACCTGTAAGTGCTGCCAATTTTTGAGGAAATTGAATGCCAAAACAAATTATCATCGCGGAGCAGCACCAAATTGCTGCGGTTTTTTCTGAAGATCAAATACAGGAACTCGTTGTTGCTACGGGTCATCATCAAATAGGTGATATCTACTTAGGAGTAGTAGAAAATGTATTACCTGGGATAGATGCGGCTTTTGTAAATATTGGAGATCCAGAGCGCAACGGTTTTATTCACGTCACTGACTTGGGACCATTGAAGCTCAAGCGTACCGCAGCGGCAATTACAGAACTACTGACACCACAACAGAAAGTTTTGGTGCAAGTAATGAAAGAGCCAACGGGGACAAAAGGACCCAGGCTCACGGGTAATATTACTTTACCCGGACGCTACGTAGTACTGATGCCTTATGGTAGGGGCGTAAATTTATCCCGACGGATTAAAAGTGAAAGTGAGCGCAACCGTTTACGAGCGCTGGCGATTTTGGTCAAGCCGGCGGGAATGGGTTTGCTTGTGCGTACAGAAGCAGAAGGCAAACCCGAAGAAGCGATTATGGAAGATTTGGAGTTACTGCAAAAGCAATGGGAGGCGATTCAGCAAGAAGCCCATTCCACTCGTGCTCCAGCACTACTCAACCGAGACGATGACTTTATCCAGCGCGTATTGCGGGATATGTATGGCGCGGATGTAAATCGTATTGTTGTGGATTCCAGTACTGGTTTGAAGCGCGTCAAACAGTACTTGCAGAATTGGAGTGGCGGTCAAACACCACAGGGATTGTTGATTGACCATCATCGCGATCGCTCCCCAATTTTAGAGTACTTCCGCATCACTGCTGCGATTCGAGAAGCCCTAAAACCGAGAGTAGACCTACCTTCTGGCGGTTACATTATCATCGAGCCGACGGAGGCATTAACCGTAATCGATGTTAACTCAGGTTCCTTCACGCGATCGGCAACAGCTAGAGAAACAGTTTTGTGGACAAACTGCGAAGCAGCAACAGAAATTGCTCGCCAGTTACGTCTGCGAAATATCGCCGGGGTGATCGTCGTTGATTTTATCGATATGGAATCACGACGCGACCAACTGCAAGTTCTCGAACACTTTAATAAAGCACTCAAAGCAGACAAAGCTCGTCCCCAGATTGCCCAACTTACCGAACTGGGTTTAGTAGAATTGACCCGCAAACGTCAAGGTCAAAATATTTATGAATTGTTTGGTGAAACTTGCCCTACCTGTGGCGGTTTAGGACATACTGTGCGTCTGCCTGGAGAACTCGAAAACCGATTACCGATACCGGCAGAGACACCAGAGCGCGAACGTTTTGTATCCTTACCTCAGCGAGAACCACGTCAGCCATCTGCCCGCATCCCGGAACCACGAGAAACCTATGATGGATTTGGGGAAGCATTTGACGGCGACTCGGAATTGAGCAACCTCAATCTGATCAATCATCCTAGTTATCAAGAACTTAATGATAAGCGCCGTACCCGGACTCGCCGCAGTCGAATTGGTGTTAATGGGTTAAACGGCAAAGATGAAGCTCGAATTGTTCCCAATCCCCTGGCTTTTGTTAACGAGCCAGATTTAGACCTGGATGTAGAACCAGAACTAGGAGTTGTACCAGAAATTCCCTCACCCACTCTTGGTAAACCAGGCTGGAGTGAAAGAGTAGAGCGCACTAAAATTATCAAGGCAGAACCAGTTAAGCCAGTGGTAGAACCACCGGAGATTAAAACTGTAGAAATGAGCCTCCAAGAACAGGATATATTTGCCTTGATGGGAATATCTCCCTTGGTGAAGTTAGAGCAAGAGGTTAAAAATACCAAGTCTGTAATTATTAATGTAATTCAGCCGGGTCAACAACCAACGACCCCAATTGAATCAACCTCAGAATCAACTATTGTCCAAAAAGCAACACCTGAAATAATCACTATTGCCCAAAAGGCAACACCAGAAATAACTGCCAGCAAAATACCGATACCAAAAGTTATTGAGCCAGAACAAAAATCTTTGATCGAAGAGACAACTGAACCATCGGAGTTGACTGTGAATCCTTCGGGACGCTTGTCTGCGAAAGCTGCTGCTGCCAAAGAGATCGCAGATGAAAGTGAAGCTAATAGTAGCGCCACAGCCAGCCGTCGCCGTCGCCGTCGTTCCTCAGCGATCGAGGATAATTAATTTAATTTATGGTAGAAACATCGCCAACGCCTTTGGAACAATCCACTTGGCTAGAGTTTTCTACCTTGTCAGATATTCCAGGGTTGGTTGCAGGTGTGGATGAAGTAGGGCGAGGCGCTCTGTTTGGCCCTGTGGTGGCGGCAGCAGTGATCCTACCAGATCGCGCTTTGCCAATACTGATAGCAGCTAAAATCAAAGACAGTAAAAAGTTGTCTAGTTTTCGGAGAACTCAGCTAGCGCAGCAAATTTGTGGGCTGGCTATAGACTGGAAAATTGGGTTTGCTTCTACTGCCGAAATTGACAAGATAAATATTTTGCAAGCAACGCTGTTAGCAATGAAGCGGGCTGTGCTGAAGTTAAAGGTACAGCCTGCACTTTGCTTGATTGACGGCAATCAGTCAATCAAAGATTTGCTATTGCCGCAACAAACAATAGTTAAAGGGGACGAGCGATCGCTTACTATTGCTTCTGCTAGTATTATCGCTAAGGTTTGGCGTGACGATCTGATAATGCGTCTAGCATTAAAATACCCTATGTACAACCTGGAGTGTAACAAGGGTTATGGTAGCCAGCGGCATTTGCTGGCTTTGCAACAATACGGGTCCTCGCCCCTACATCGTCAGTCTTTTCGTCCTTGCCAAATCAAAATAATTCGTAATACCTCGACTTCGCTCGGCACAAGTTCGTAATTCGTAATTTTCGGGTATAATTCCCTTTTCCTGCGGATACGGAATCTACGTTTATAGTTGGCTAAGTTTTCATCGGGGGTCTAAATCCGCTTATGTAACTGTTTCTAATTACGAATTACGAATTAGTTAAAAAATTACTCAGCATTCAGGATTGGTAATTCAGTACTATCACTGTCAAGTCCTCTATCTTTGGTTTGTGATATCACCCAGTAGCGATAATCTGTCAAAAGTTGATTCAATAACCGTTGCTTGACCGACAACAGCACGCTTTTGAGCAAACCATTGCCAGTAGTTTCTAAAATCGGCTTAGGAGTAAAGGAAAATGGCGGTGGGAAATCCACCAGCACTTCTAAATCAGCTTTTCCTTGCAGGCGAGTGCCGGTACTAAACTCTTTGGGAGACAAATACCCTTTTAAATTGAGAGCAAAGCGCTGGTTAATATACTCGAAACCTAAAATTTCACAGTTTAGCGATCGCAAATAAATTATTCCATTTGATTCTGCCCAGACTCTCATGTCTACAGTAGGTTGAATACTCAATGACATAAAAGTCAGCGGACGCATTTTCAAGCGAAATACTTCTTCAGAAAGTTGCTGAATCCGACTATTGTCAACCAAAGCCGTAACCAGACGTTGAGGCTGACGCAAGTAGTGCTGAATGGGAATAGGCTGCTCTGGAACAGCGATTTCAACCGATTGGGAGGCAGTAAACCGGGTAGCCATGAGCTAATAAAAATATTTGTTTCTTAATTTTAATATTTTTTAA
>CAXUOL010000607.1:0-4584 GCA_964252435.1 uncultured Nostoc sp. | reverse complement strand
ACCATTATCGCCATTACTATCAGTTGTGAGAATTGTAACTTCTACTCCCTCTTTTGCTAACGCTGGAGCTAATCCTAGTACCATTTGACTAGGCCCGCCGTAAATTAAAGAAATTGAGGGGACAATTTGTAATATTTTCATTTTTTATCATTTGTCATTTGTCATTTGTCCTTTGCCGTTTGTTATTCACTAATGACCAACTCTTTATAAAATTCTAATTGCCGTTTCGCCAAAGCTTTATTTGTATATTGAATCATTGCTTTTTGATAACCCATTTTACCGAGAGTATGGGCAAAATCTGGTTTATCCATTAATTGAATTAAGCAATTAGCAAGAGCTTGAATATCACCTTCAGGAAAGACTAAACCAGCATCACCAATTACATAGGGAATTTCCCCGGAATCAGAACCAATCACGGGAACTTGGCAAGCCATCGCTTCAATTAGTACATGACCAAATTGCTCTTTCCAGCCAGCAGAAGTTAAGGTTTTAAACTTGTAAGTTGTTTCTGAAGGTAATACTAAAGTACTCATTAAATTGATATAATTTGCAACCTCATGATGGGGAACACTTTCTATCAAAATTAATCGTTCTCTAATATTGTTTTCTGCCGCTATTTTGATTAATTCATTTTCCAACTCTCCCCGTCCCAATAACAGTAATTTCCAAGGCTTATTTTTCAAAGTTGCTAAGGCTTGCAAAAGGGTTAATAAACCCTTTTCTTGCACAAATCGCCCAACAAAACCTACTACAAAATCCTCTTTTTCAATGCCCAACTTAGCTGCTAACTCTGGCTGGGCTTTGGGAGTAAATAAACTTTCATCTACACCCAGTTGTGGCATGACTTTAATAGCCCCTTTATATCCTCGTTGTCGCAAAACTTCTGCTCCATCTTGATTGCCAGAAATAATGCCGTGGCTGTGGTTGAGGTTATACTTTTCTAATAACGCAACTGGTAGTTTCAGTTCATAAGGAAGATTCCACCAGGTAAAAAATACATTTTTTGCCTTGAGTCCTAATAGCTGATTTAAGGCAATCATTTGAGTATAAGCCAAGGCTCTAGAACCTTGTTCCACTTGGATGATTTGCGGGCGAAATTGTTTTACTAAAGATATTAAATCAGCGCCAAAGGTAAGGAGTCCCTGATGATTTTGACTAAAATTAGAAATTGGAACTATTCTAAATTTGCCTTCATTACGGTATTCAGTTTCAATAATTCTGTTTTGTACACCGCCTGGTTTCCAGCGCTTTGGGACTACAACCGTCACTTCAATGTCAGGTTCTAGTTGAGATAAAGCACGTAGTTTTTCACAGTTAAGGTCTACGATATAAGTGTGACTAGCAACTAAGATTTTCATTGTCATTTGTCATTTTTCATTTGTCATTTGTCCTTCACTAACTCCTAACTCCAAACTCCAAACTCCTAACTCCAAACTCCAAACTCCAAACTCCTAACTAAACTTGTTCATCCAATCGACTGTAAATTTGACCATCGTTCCATAATGATTGGATAACAGTACCTAAAGCTTTGAAAAAACCCAAAGTGTAGAAAATAGCGCGAGTGGCAATTTTGATGGGGGAACCGCTTTTGTGACAAGGTGGGCGTCCCAGAACGTGACAGTCAAATAAACGACCGTATAAGCGCAAAGCTTGAGTCGCAGTCAGGTTTTTCAGCCCCAGTAAAAAATGGTTGTGGTAAAAGGTGAGTTGATATTTTAGCGATCGCATACTAATATCATGACAACCCCCTGTTTCTTCGCCTAAATGCACCAAATGGGCTTCTGGGTCGTACCAAATCTTATACCCAGTTTGTCGCAACCGCAAACAAAAATCTGACTCTTCGCGCACTGCACTCCCGCCAAACCTCTCATCAAACCTCAATCCATACTTAGTAAAAATTTCGCGGCGAAATGACATATTACAACCCCTCGCTGTTAGCACTTGTTGGGGTTTAATGGTATGTACTAAATCAATATGATACCAAGCAATTCCTGGGTCCATAGCTTCGGGAGGCAGATATTCAATCTGTAAATCTCCTCTAGAATCACCTAATTTCATTCTGTCAAAAACCCGACCGGCGACAGCCCCCACTTCTGGGTTTTGCACATAATTTTTCGCATGGGCTGCTAACAATCCAGGGGTTAACTGAACATCATCATCAATAAACAATATTATTTCACCAGATGACCGCCGGATGGCATAATTCCGCGCCCCTGGCAAACTTGCCCAATCTAAGCGCAACCATTTAATTTTACCTGCCTTTGCCATCTCTTCTAGATAGGCTTGAATTTCTGGTTGGTGTTTTGGAGTTTGGTCTACAATTAAAACTTCAAAATTTGGATAGTCCTGTTTTAAGACATCCACAATACTATCGCGTAGCGCTTCTTCTCGTCCGTAGGTTGCGATAACTACAGTAACTAATGGCCAATTATTCATAATTTTTATTAAGTAATTTTACTACTTCTATAATAGCCTTGTAAAAATTAATTTTCATGAAATTCAGTCAGCGGCTATTGCTTTAATTTACATACTGTATTTTCACGGGTTCTGGAAAACCTCGCTTTCATTCCTCTCCCTGACTACAAAATTGCTTACCCATCAATAAGTATCATCGAAAAATAAGTGTATGGCGAGAATTTCGAGATAGGTTTGAAATACTGAGGTATTTTTGACCTCCAATCATATTTTTGGCCATTTTTATTTCATTTAAATTGTTTTTAGACGTTTTTTCTTCTTTTTTTGCTGAGGGTTGGCATCTTCCTTATCTTGTTTCTCCAGTTCTGGCAACTTAAAAAGAACTCCCGCAAAAAACCAATAATAGGCAGCAACAGGATCGACATCCAGAGGATAGTAGTAAGTGTTGAAGCTAATAAACAATATAAACACCCACAAGGCTGCTCCCGAACTACGGAAATTACGGTTCTTTATGGAGCGATAGGTTTTAAAGCCCAAAATTGTTAAACTTGTTACTAAACCCAGAAACGCTAGTAATCCAAAAATTCCTACTTCATAAAGTACTTTGGGATAGTAGGTTTCCACAAGTTTAGTTTGACCCATCACACGGGCAGAGTTTGTTGCTCGTCCTAAGCCGCTTCCCAATGGCCCGTCTACGTTTTTCCAATTTTCTTCAAATTGCTGGATGATAAAATCTTGAGGTGGTGAAGCGTTCCAACGACTGATAAAACTCTCAGTTCTCTCTTGTACGACAGCAGGGTTAGTCACCATCGCAATTCCCAGAATGAAGGCAAGTCCCACACCTATGGGGATAAATCGTTTCAGGTTGCCAAGTTGTCCGGTGAGCAATAGCAAAATCCCAAAGCAGATTGGTACTAAAGCTAAGGCGATTCTCTGTCCAGAGATTACAGCATCGATAAAGACTCCCACTATAGAAGCTAAACCGATTATCCGCCATATTGGGGAGGGATCGGTGAAGCCGGTGGCAAAGGTAAAAAAGGTGCTAGAAATTAAGAACCAAGCCCACTGCCAAGGAGCTACAAATGTCCCTGGTAAGCGAATAATCCCTTCTTCGGGACTATATACTAGCGCTCCACCAAAATAACATCGGGCTTCGAGTGTTGCTCTAAATAAGGCATCTCCTTCCAGACCTCTAGTGCCTTGACATACACCAGTTAGTAGTAAAAAATATTGAATAAATCCCAGCGCGCAGCAAATCAGTGTGAGGACAATCTGGAGGCGCAATAAAAATAGAAAATCCCGCTTATCACGAATTAGATAGTAGGCACAACCAATCAGGGGGACATAGCCTAAAAATACTTTTAGTCCCAGAATTCCCATACCTAATGGTATTTCTGGGGGTGCTTTTTCTAATAGTCCTGCACTAGGCGGGTTAAATTGCTGTCCACCATTAACAAACAACAATGTGAGCAGACTGCAAGCCAAAACAATATAAAGTGGGATTTTAATGCCTTTGGGAATAATTATAGGTAGCCCCTGTCTACGACAAGTCTGCCAAAGTCCAATTAGCGCTGGAACGTAAAAGGCATCTTTAGCTAATTGGAGTATGGGACTATTACCCAAGTAATAGGTGACAGTACCTCCCACAGGTATGTAAATAATGAAGGCATATAGGGCTTGGCGCGGATATTTGTAGGAAAGGGACATGACTATTATCCCTAACACGCCAGGGACTGCTGCTTTAATTCCAGCTACGAAAAAAAGTAGAATGCCAACGAAGACACCGCCAAAAGTGGCGGTGGTGAGTAAGCTAGTAAGTTCTTTACGTACTTGGGCAGATTTGCGCTTTTGGGCTAACTGTTCTTTGAGGCTAAGGGTAGAAGTTTCCTTTTTAGCCTGCTTTTTCGATTTTTTAGATTGCTGAGATTTTGATTTAAATTTTGGCATAGTGGCACTGTAGCCTATCAGCCTCGCAAAATACTCCATTATATAGGACTAATATTTGATTTTAAAATAGACGTAGGGGAGCCAGCGCGTCGCAAAGTTTCCCGACGCTCGAATACTCTCGTAGAGAAGGCTTTACGCTGCGCTATCCGTTGTAGCAACTGGCGTTGTGTTAAGCTGTTCCACATTTAACTTGCAATAACAGCGTTACCCTTGTTTTTGACT
>CAXUOL010000606.1:0-4585 GCA_964252435.1 uncultured Nostoc sp. | reverse complement strand
TTTTACTTTGGTTATCCCCTCTAATACCCTACTACATCTGACTGCAACTTGGTATAAATTAGTTTCTTTAGCTGCACAGTATCCCATAATTCAAGCATTGCTAGATTACCGCCGTCTATCTAAAATTATCGGCACTTTTACCGAGAAACTACCCCAGCATATCCACCCCAAAACTGGGAGAATTCATCCCAACTATTATCAATTAGGGGCAAAATCCGGTAGATTTTCTTGCCGCAAACCACCTCTACAAAATATTCCCCGTGATGAAGCAGCCCGTAGCTGCTTCATTGCTGCCCCTGGCTATAAAATTATCAAAGCCGATTACTCTCAAATAGAACTACGAATTATGGCTCGGCTTAGTGGTGATACAAAGATGTGCCAAGTCTATCGCCAGGGGGCTGACTTACATCGATTAACAGCATCTCTAGTAACTGGAAAACATATCAATGAAGTAACTGAAGAAGACCGTAGATTAGCAAAAGCAATAAACTTTGGATTGATTTTCGGTATGGGCGCTGCCAAACTCCAAATTTACGCCCAAGTAAAATATGGAGTAGCAATGACATTAGAACAAGCAAAAGCTTTCAGTCAACGATTCTTTGAAGCTTATCCTGGAATAGCTAGGTGGCATGAAAACATCAAACGTAAATACATCCAAGGCATTAAGGAAAGTCGTACACTAGCAAATAGACGACGGAGATGGGTAAACAAGCCCCGACTATCAGAGCTATTTAACCATCCAGTACAAGGTTTAAATGCCGATATCAACAAATTAGCTATGGTAAAACTTTCAAATCCATTAGCTAAATTCAGAACAAAACTTATCTGTGTAAGACATGATGAAATTGTACTGGAATGTCCAGAGACTGAAGTTGAGCAAGTTAGCAATATATTACACAATTGTATGGTTGCTGCTGCCCAAAAGTTTCTCAGCCCTATTCCAGTTGTTATAGATATTAAAATATCAAATAGCTGGTGAACTATCCCAACTTGCCGAGTACGACTGAAGTTGGATTTGCAGTCAAGCTATTCTGAGAAGATTAGTCAAAAACTCAATTGCCCTCCTCACAGTATAGTTCGTGCAAAAATGTGGTTAGAGGGCGTTTTTTTTGAACCGAAGCACCGCACCATCCCTACCCTATCCACTATTTATGGCTATTCCTGAATCGGTATTTTAGCCATTATAAATAACGGAACTATTTTAACTATATCTGCTTACGCAGATTGAGAGTGAATCCAGAGTTTAAAACCCACTTAATTGGGTTTTATTGGTGTGTCTATAAACTCTGTGACTGACAAATACCTGATGTAAAAAATAAGTTCCAATATTTACCTATTTGAGGTGTATTAATGTCTAACCCCCGGATTTTAGGGGCAAGAGAAATTCATCTAATTTCACTCTACAGTCACTGGGAATTTGGTATGAAACCAGAAGAATTTTATGCCAAATGGGATGTGAGTTATGAACAAATTGCCTTAATATGCTGTCGTTCCGATTCTACGGTCAGAGGTTGGTTTAAGCAAGGTAAATTTAGACGCTATCCTCAGCCTAATGATTTACGACATTTGGCATTCATGGACTTTTTACTCGAACATTTTGAAGAAGTTCCCGAACAACTTTGGCAATTGCTATGTCTGACTCATTCGCCTTGATATGAATAACATTTCTCTTCTACATATAGCAATCCGGTTTGATTACTGAAAGAAAGGTTTTTAAAACAAAAGCTTTGCCCTGCAAGGTTTTTAGACTCAGTACACTTTCAAAATTCTAGTTGGAACGCTATATATCTGTCCACTAAATCTAGTGCACACATAATTATAATTGTCAATATCAATTTGACCTGTCTTTGAGTATACCTCCTCGTTTAAGGTAAAATTTGGCGATTTTAAAGCACATAACATGGTTATTTTACAGCATTTTTAAGGGGTAGAATATGACTTATTCTGAGCAATTAAAACCGTGGTGTATTGTCCGTGATATTCCCAATCAAGAAAATATTGTTGTGAAAAGATTCCGCCGACGTGATGATGCTGTTGCTTATCTGCAAGTCTTGAAGCAGTCAAGCAGAAATATTGCTTTTAAAATCATTTTTAAGGCTCAAAACGTCAATATGCCACGGCAAAATGAAGCTTTGAACGGTTCGTTTTGAGAAGATTTGAAAATCATAAAAATACTAACTTATGGGATGATATAATCCCGTTTTTTCGTTAAATTTCCACCCCATACGCCAGTATGCCAGTAATATAAGTGTTAAAACTGTAATCTCAAAAATTAATGGTTTGTAGCATTTTTTCAAACAAGGGGTCGCCAAAATTCATTAATCGTAGGGAAGGCATTTCATCAAAAACACTAGGGTAAAAAGTAACTGTGTAATTCTGCGCTTTATAAGTCAGTTGCCAAGTACGTTCGCTCCTTCTCTCAAACTGCACACCACTGGCTTTTAAAATTGCTGATTCGGTGAATAACTGCTCAATAATTTCTGGCGTAAAAGGAGCAGAGGGGATTGGTTTTTGAATTTCTGCTAAGTCAGCGTCTAAGTCCATTGCTACCATTTCTTCAATTGCGAGACGAGGTGGTGGGCTGTCTAACACAGAATCGAATTGAGACATTAAAACATCCTCTTCTTCTGGATCAGCACTCATAACAGCCTGTTCAATAAAGGTAGGAACTTGGGCTAGAATCGGCTGAAGATTACCAACAACAGTGGCAAAGGCATTAATGCGATCGCGCAATTTTCGATAAACCTTTGCTTCTACAGTGCCATCATAGTAAAAATTGTGAATTCGCACAGTCGGGTATCTTTGTCCAATCCGGTCAATTCTCCCAATACGCTGTTCGACCCGCATCGGGTTCCAAGGCATATCATAATTAATCAACACACCGCAATTTTGTAAATTCAAACCCTCGGAAGCAGATTCAGTACAAAGGAGAATTTTGATTTCATCTTGGCGAAATCGGCGTTTAATTTCTTCCTTGGGAACTAGACACCACTCCCCATTCTGGTACAGTTCCCCACCACGCCCTGAGTAACAAGCTACTTGGCTACCGTACAACTCCTTCAATGTATCCCGTAGATAGTCCATCGTGTCAGTGTACTGGGTGAAAACGATCGCACTTTCTCGGTCAGTTAATTCTTGGCGTAAAATTTGAATAAAGCGAGAAAGCTTGCTATCTTCCCCAGTGTTTTCAAATTGACGTAGTAATTCTTCAAGATATTGAATTTCCTGGGGGTCTACTGGTTCAAAGAAAGATTCCAGCCCAGCAATCACTGCATCATCCTCATTATCCACATCTACTAAATCGTCGTCACTTAAAACGCTTCCCCGTTGAGTTAACAAATAATCCAAACGACGTTGCAGAGATGATTTGATGGCATAAAATGAACTGGTCAAACGTTTGCGGTAAAGGGTCATCAAAAAACCCAAACAAGAACGCTGATCTATTTGTGCCAGTCGGTAAAAGTGACGTACATAGTCGCTGACAGCTACATAAAGCGGTACTTCCCGTTGGGGTTCCAGCGTAATAGCATTATCCTGCACAACTCTGGTGGGAATATCCCGCTCTAGCAGTCCCCTCTGATAGTATTGTCGGAGAGTGTCACGGGTGTGGCGGAACATCAAGTCTTTTAGGGGCGTGTTCACTGTCAAGTATTGGCGTGAGGTATCGATAAAGTCTTCATCTGCCAATAGTTGTTTGTGATTGGAGATTTTCTTTCCCCGTTGCCAAGTATCTTGCATTTTGTAAGCAAGAATGCGATCGCTCTTGGTCAAAAACTGCTCTAATCTAGAACAAGACTGTCCGCCGCGCCCAAAGTAATCACTAGACATTACTTGCCAAAAATTAATTACTTCCTGCTTGACAGCAGCTTGTAGCGAGGCGAAATAATAGCAGAAGTTATCGCCATAACTCCAATGCCCCTGCAATCCCAGCAGGTTTAACAAATCAAAAACTTCTATGGCATCAATTTGCATGGGAGTTGCTGACAAAAGAATCAGGGATTTTGTCTTCTCCTTCAACTGTGCCATTAACTGTAACAAGCGATTGGGCGTTTCCTTGCGGTCTTGAGGACTCTTGCGACGTGCATGATGGGCTTCGTCTAAGATTACTAAATCCCAAGGTTCTGCTGATAGTAGCTGCTGCATTCTGTCAGTTCTTCGCACCAAATGAGAAGAAGCCAGGATTAAACCTTGAGTATTCCAGGGATTAGCTGCTGCGGGGATAGTCCGCTTGTAGGGGTCTTTAAATTCTGTAGATGTGTAACTCCAAAAATGCAGATTGAATTTTTCCCGCAATTCTTCTTGCCATTGCGGTTGAACGCTAGCAGGTGCTAAAATCAGTACCCGCTTCACTTTTTTGGACAACAGCAGATAACGCAGAATTAAACCAGTTTCAATAGTCTTTCCTAAACCAACTTCATCAGCAATAAGAAAACTTTGGGGAAAATTTTGAGCAACGCGGCGCAGGATTTTAATTTGGTGTGGCCAGGGGTGAATGGGAATTGATTTTAAACAAAAGTCCAAGCAGCCGGGATGTTCATGAATATTGGCAAGTTGAGTAAATGCCAATCGTTCTTCTTCCCTTACT
>CAXUOL010000605.1:0-4589 GCA_964252435.1 uncultured Nostoc sp. | reverse complement strand
CCCCACTCCCCACTCCCCACTCAATTTAGTCCGAGTTGGCGACCCTAACCAGGCGATTAACTCTACCTTTACTCCAGCCGATCCGATTTATTTCCGGCAATTTTGCGAAGAGTGCGATCGCATTGAACGATTGGCAACGATGGATCGAGCTGGTCGCAGTACTAGAATTATCATTGAAGCCGCTAACTTTGCCCTCAAATGGATCAATAATCAGTGGTTAGCAACAACCAAAACCAACAACAAACAACAGATTCCTGACAACCGACAAGTACCATTTCGTTTGCAGACAATTCGCCCTGTGGAAGCTGGCGATCCGCAAGCTAACGCTAACCCCGCACCTGTAGGACGAGGATTAGAACTTTATACCCCACGCGACATTCATCACACTGTTGAATTGTTATCTCAACGAGTGATTGAGTTATTTGGTGAAGATCCAACAAAAAATAGTGCAGCGATTTTAGTCCGAGAAAATCGTCAAGGACGATGGTTAGCAGAGGCTTTGACACCTGTGTGCAAAGAGCATAACATTATACTTTACGATGTCGGAGAACGCGATCGCCGTTCCCATGTTCCCCAAGAAATTTTGGCATTATTGCAATTTTGCGATCGCCCTCACTCCCCCGATTACCTCAAAGCCGCCCTAGAAGCATTAGTACAGCGCCAATTAATTCCTACCCAAGACCTCAACGCTCTTGCTAGTCTGCCAGAAGAGTTTTTGTATCCTGGCCCCCTAGCAACACCCCAGCCAGAAACAGTACAAAAAGCTGCCCGCTTGTGTCGCAGTTTACTTCGCGCTCGCTTAGAACTGCCACTATACCAGCTAATTTCTTTTCTCGCCTTGACTTTAAATTATGACCAGGCAGAATTGGCAACTGCTGATAAACTCGCAGAACGGGTAAACCAGCAGATAGCAGGCAATAGTTCGATGGGGGGAATGCTTTCAGCTTTAAGTGAAGTCGTTAGTTCCGAACGGTTTGAACCAGTGGAAACCGAGGATTCAGAAGAACGTTATACCCGTCGCGGTCAACTGACAATTATCACTATGCACAAAGCTAAAGGGCTAGATTGGGACTATGTATTTCTTCCCTTTCTCCACGAAAACTTGATTCCTGGCAGATTTTGGGTTCCTCCCCAAAGCCAATTTTTAGGCGATTTTACCTTATCAGAAGTAGCCCGCGCTCAAATTCGCGCTACTCTCCACGAAGAATCTGTCATACCGGATATTAGTCAGGCATGGGAGGTGGCAAAAAATTTGAAAACATCTGAAGAGTATCGTTTACTCTATGTTGCCATGACACGAGCAAAGCTTCTGTTATGGATGTCTGCAGCGCAGAAAGCTCCCTTTACTTGGAGTAAACCGGATAATTTACAAGAACAAGCGCCTTGTCCGGTGTTTCCAGCATTAAAACGCCAATTTCCTGAATGTGTGGTGAATTTAGCGGCAATGAGCAAATAAGTATAAGGGATGGGGCATTGGGCATTGGGCAAAACAGTTCCGTTAGCGGATAGCTAACCGCACTCAGCACTATTACTGACTTGAAAGTGGGTTTAGTAGTAGGGGTGTAAGGGTGTGGGGTGTAGGGGAAAGCCAGATTTTCATGCAAGGCTTTTGAAATTTTTTCATCGGGACTGCCCTACTCCTTATAAAGAAACTGAATTAAAAGTGCAACGTCAAACAAATTATGATTGCAATTGCGTTTTAACAATTGATACATAAATATATGAAAAAATCAATCATCCAAGCATCTGCTGTAATTAAAAGTACCTTCCAGTCACCCAGAGGAATTTTATTGACGCTGGTATTGACAAGCTTGCTATCCTACGGATTTGGACTCATTGAAAACAATTCTGCTGGGGCTATTCCTTACCCAGAAAGCACTCAATTATCCAAATCGCAAGTAAACGAGTTGCCGAAAGCGATCGCTAATAAAATTTTAGGAGATGCATCCTTCCGTTCCAGCTTACGTAAACGGGAATTAGAAATTACCCAAGTCACATCGAAAACCTTTAGTAATCCCTGTGAGTTCAAATTTGGAGAAGTTTGTACTAGAGAATACAACCCCATTGAAGGCTGGGAAGTAGTTGTCAAAGTCCGCCAAGATTCGTGGACTTACCATGTAGATAAATCTAGAAAGCAAATCCTTTTAGATCCGAAAGTGAGTACTTTACAAACATTGCCCAAGGCGGTAGCAGATGCAATTTTGAGCGATGCCTCAAGCCGTTCTGGGGTGGGAATTGCTGATTTAAAAATTACTAAAACTACACCAAAAACCTTTGGAAATCTTTGTCAATTCAACTTTGGCGAAGTCTGCACCCAGCAGTACGACCCCGTGGAAGGTTGGGAAGTGATTGTTAAGGTTAAAGAGCAATCTTGGATTTACCATGTGAATAAATCCACTTCGCAAATAATTTTAGATCCCAAAGTCAACGCCACTGAAAAAAGTTAAACAATCAATAGCTTTGGCTTTTTCCCATATCCTCATTCCGTGCTTTGACCATCACAGCACGGATATAGTCATTTTTACCATTGGTATAAGCTTCGCGATCGCTCCGAAAACTTGCCGCTAAATCGCGTTTTAGAACTTCGTAACGTTTCGCCTCTTCAGGATGCTTTCTCAAATAGTCGCAAAATAGCTTGCGCTCCCAAAATTCGCTGTCAATCTCGACTATGTGAATATGATGAGTACGTTGCTTTCCGTATGGTGGCATTCCTTTAACAAAAAACATCCGTCCAGGACGCGGATCTTCATGCCAATAAACGTATCCCAAAGATTCTAAAGCCAAAATAGCAGATTTTGCATCTACTAAGGAACGCACTCCCACCATGATGTCAATAACTGGTTTGGCTGCCATTCCTGGTACTGCGGTACTACCAATATGTTCAATTTCTACAACTAAGTCATTGCCTAGTGCCTGCCAAATCCGCTCGGCTTCTTCTGTAAACAAAGTTGCCCAACGTGGGTCATATTCAACTATATTGACCTCATCCATAAGTGAAGCTAAGTTGATCTACAGTGATCGCCGTTGCTTAAATCCTTTATTTAATTGCAGTTATGGCAATTTTAATAGTATATAATAATGGATCGTGTCGAATCAAAGCTAGACCATGCCTAAACTAAAGACTCGAAAAGCTGCGGCAAAGCGATTCCGTGCCACCGGTACCGGCAAAATCGTCCGTCGTAAAGCGTTCAAAAGCCACCTTTTAGAACACAAATCTTCTGACAAAAAACGTAGTATGCGTAAAAGTACGCTTGTACACGAACGCGATGAACTTAACGTGCGCTTGATGCTCCCATATTTGTAAGTATTTAAGGAAATAAGTTATGACTCGGGTAAAACGCGGTAATGTAGCTCGGAAGCGCCGCAATAAAATTCTCAAACTAGCTAAAGGTTTTCGCGGTTCTCATTCAACTCTGTTTAGAACTGCCAACCAACAAGTGATGAAGGCGCTACGGAGTGCCTACCGCGATCGCAAAAAGAAAAAGCGCGATTTTCGTCGCCTCTGGATCACCCGCATCAACGCTGCTTCCAGGCAACACGGCTTGAGTTACAGCCAGTTGATCGGTAACTTGAAAAAAGCTGATATCCAACTAAATCGCAAGATGTTGGCACAATTAGCAGTCCTCGATCCAGCTAGCTTCGGTAAAGTTGCTGAATTGGCAAATCAAGCTAAAGGATAAAGGTGGCAAGGGATGTATAACAGATGTAACAGATGGCAAGTAATTACTCGGTTACATCTGGTATTATCCGCCACTATTTTTTGGATATCTTGCTTTTCCATAGTGGGGACAGGATTAACTGCATCTGCTGCCGAAATGCCAGAAATTCAGCAGCGAGGCTATCTAACTGTTGCCGTTAAAGATAACTTGCGTCCCTTGGGATTTAGAGATGCTAACGGTAATTTGCAAGGCTTAGAAATTGACTTGGCACAGCGATTGGCACTTGACTTGGTTGGAAAAGCCGAGGCTGTGAAATTGAAACCTGTAGCGAATCGCGATCGCTTGTCTGTAGTCTTAGACAAGAAAGTTGATTTTGCGATCGCTAGGGTAACAGCAACTGAATCTCGCAGCCGCATAGTTAGTTTCAGTGTTCCCTACTATTTGGATAGCACTGTATTAGTTACAAAAGATGCGTCTGTGCAGAAATTGAGTGATTTGGCAAAACAAAAAATTGCTGTACTCAATAACTCCAGCACCATCGCTAAAGTGCGTTACTTTGTGTCAAACGCCGAGTTGATAGGAGTGAATTCATATCAAGAAGCGCGAGATAAAATAGAAAGTAATGCAGCCTTTGCCTTTGCCGCAGATGCTAGCGTTCTGAGCGGTTGGGTGCAACAATATCCCCAATATCGGCTACTGCCAATTAAGCTATCAACTGAACCCTTGTCTGTAGTCATGTCCAAGGGATTGCAGTACGATGAATTAAGACGAAATGTCAATGAAGCGATCGCTCGTTACTTAGCAGAAGGTTGGCTCCAGCAACGTGTTCAATATTGGGGCTTACCATAAGTTGGTCATTAGTCATTAGTCATTGGTCATTAGTGAATAACAAAGGACAAATGACAAAGGACAAAGGACAAATGTCAATAA
>CAXUOL010000604.1:0-4602 GCA_964252435.1 uncultured Nostoc sp. | reverse complement strand
ACAAGCCAGCTATTTATGCTTATGCTCAAAGGCTGTTGCAAGAGAATTTGCAACGGATGCTAACACCTGGGGAAAAAATCACGGTGACGATTATTTTACCAGAGGGGCGATCGCTTGCTGTTCGGACTTCAAATTCTGCTTTTGGTGTAGTTGAAGGACTTTCTCTTTTAGGCACAACCGGTATTTCTCAACCCTTGAGTACACCAGATCAGCTTGCAGTTTTTCGAGCGGAATTACAAAATAAAGCCAGTCGTTTTGAGAATTTAGTATTTTGTATCGGCGAGAATGGCCTAGATTTGGCGCGTAAACTAGGGATTAATCCCGAACAATTGGTCAAAACTGCTAACTGGCTTGGTCCAATGTTAGTAGAAGCTGATGTGCTCAGTGTAAAAGAAATCTTATTATTTGGCTATCACGGGAAGCTGATGAAACTGGCTGGGGGGATTTTTCACACCCATCACTACTTGGCTGATGGACGGCGAGAAATTTTGGCAGCCCACTGTGCGATCGCAGGTTTAAAATTACCAGATATCCAAGCTGTGTTTAACAGTGCAACTGCTGAAGCAGCACTAACACACCTAAAATCCATAGATGCTGCAACTGGTAGTGATTGGGTAAATCAAGTTTACAGTGCGATCGCCGAAACTATCGATGTTCGTGCCCAAGAATACATTCAAAGTCATAGCGAAAGCGGCACAAAAGTAACAGTCTGTGGCTCTATTCTCTTCGATCGCGATCGCAAAATTATCGTGAAGAGTAAAACTGCTGCTCTGTTGATGGGAAAATTATGTTAATTTATTATGAATAATCGTAAACAATCCAAAAAAATAATCCTTTAAGTAGCCACTCTAGGGTAGATTTATCGTTTTAATACCATCTCCAACTCCGGGACTTGACAAATGCACGTAAAATCGCGTTTGTCAAGGCTTCCTATACCATTATCAGCCTTTCCGGGCTAGATAATAGCATCACCATAGACCACAAAGCATCTATTTATCCTTAACAGATATAACACTCCCGTCATGAATACAGCGGTGACTCTACCAACAGAACAAGCGCCCCAAATATTGGAAAATTTTGGGCGGCTTGATCGCCAATTGATTGTAATTCTGGATTTTGGCTCTCAATATTCTGAGCTGATTGCCCGTCGCATCCGCGAAACTCAAGTATACTCCGAAGTTTTATCCTATCGCACTACTTCTGAACATTTGCGCCAACTCAATCCCAAAGGAATCATCCTCTCAGGTGGCCCAAGTTCAGTTTATGGTGATAAAGCTCCTCATTGCGACCCAGAAATCTGGAATTTGGGAATACCCGTTTTGGGTGTTTGCTATGGGATGCAGCTGATGGTAAACCAACTCGGTGGGGAAGTGGCAAAGGCCGATCGAGGTGAATATGGCAAAGCCTCATTATATATTGACGATCCCACAGATTTGCTTACTAATGTTGAAGATGGCACTACTATGTGGATGAGTCATGGAGACTCAGTTATCCAAATGCCATCAGGGTTTGAATTGCTAGCACATACAGAAAATACTCCTTGTGCTGCCATTGCTGACCACGAAAAGAAGCTTTACGGCGTTCAGTTCCATCCAGAGGTGGTACATTCTGTTGGTGGGATAGCATTAATCCGTAATTTTGTCTACCATATCTGCGATTGCGAACCTACTTGGACAACAGCGGCTTTTGTTGAAGAGGCAATTCGAGAAATTCGCGCCAGAGTTGGTGATAAGCGGGTGCTGTTAGCGCTGTCTGGGGGAGTGGATTCTTCTACCTTGGCTTTCTTGCTATACAAAGCAATTGGCGAGCAACTGACTTGTGTATTTATCGATCAAGGCTTTATGCGAAAATATGAGCCAGAGCGATTGGTAAAGCTGTTTCAAGAGCAGTTTCACATTCCTGTTGAATATGTTAACGCCCGCGATCGCTTTTTGGCTAAAGTTGCTGGGATCACAGATCCTGAACAAAAACGCCGCCGCATTGGACACGAATTTATCAGTGTATTTGAGGAAACATCCAAGCGCCTCGGTCACTTTGACTATCTAGCTCAAGGAACTCTTTATCCAGATGTGATCGAATCTGCGGATACCAACGTTGATCCCCAAACTGGTGAGCGGGTAGCGGTGAAAATTAAGAGTCATCACAATGTTGGCGGTTTGCCCAAAGACCTAAGATTTAAATTAGTGGAACCTTTGCGGAAGCTATTTAAAGATGAAGTCCGCAAACTTGGGCGTTCCATTGGTTTACCAGAAGAAATTGTTCAACGACAACCCTTTCCTGGACCTGGTTTAGCAATTCGGATTCTGGGGGAAGTTACATCTGAGCGGTTAAATATTTTGCGCGATGCCGATTTGATTGTGCGGCAAGAAATTAACCAACGCGGTATGTATCATGATTTCTGGCAAGCATTTGCTGTATTGCTGCCGATTCGTAGTGTTGGCGTTATGGGAGATCAACGTACTTACGCTTACCCCATTGTTTTGCGGATTGTTACCAGTGAAGATGGCATGACTGCTGATTGGGCGAGAGTGCCTTATGATGTCCTGGAAGTGATTTCTACTCGAATTGTGAATGAGGTGAAAGGGGTGAATCGGGTGGTTTATGACATCACCTCTAAGCCACCTGGAACCATTGAATGGGAATGATCTAAACGCAAACAAGCGCAGAGGGTTCATCTATTCTCTGCGCTTTTTGGATTTTGAAGAATTAACTCATATCTTGCACCTGTCAAACTATCAGTCACAAAAATTACCTAATTATTCGACTTCGCTATTATCCGCCAGCCAGCCAGGGATTGTAAATCCCTGTCTAATTGCAAAAGTCCATTAAAAATGGACTAAAAACCGAGGAAAATATACAGCTGCTTTTTATAACTCTATTTCAACAAATTCATGATTTTTACTGGCAGGTGCAAGATATCAATTAATGCGATCGCATTTAGAATTCGCTATCATTTAACACCATCTGTGTTGGTGTATAAAATAAATTATACTTTTTCTTATTTCCAGGTATTGATTTATCCCAAAGTTATTAAATTAATCTCGAAAAGTAGCGCATCCTGATTACCAAAAAACCGTTTATCATATCGTGCCGCAAGCTCCAGACTCATTAATTCGGAAAGGGATTTAGACCCGCCATTAACGCATTCCACCTGTAGGTAGGGGACTTAAACTCAGGGATAAATAGATCACTGATAACTGAAAACTATTCACTGTTCACTGTTAAAGGTTTCCTTTATGAGCGACTGGCGTCAGCAAAGCCGACTTGAAGCATCTGGTGTTCCAGAGTCCAGGTCTATATAGGACTAGTTAATTGACTCTTGACCCTTGACTATGGACAACCTCTATGAAAAAAATATGACACTTGCGTAAGTCCTAAAATTATTCTTTCTTTTATCTTTTACCTTTTAACTTTTGCCTTGTTCGGTGAAATTTATCAATGAGATTTTATACAGGCAATAAATATAAATGCCAGGGAAGAATTAACCGCCAATTAGATGGTAGCTGGACGACTTGAATTTTTTCTAGGAAAATCGGCGCGATCGCAGTAAAATTACCAATGGTATGGTGACAGAGAAAAAACAAGCAGTTCAAAATTAGAAATGCATTTCATTCGATCAACATTAATGGAGATGTTATGCAACCTGCCCTTCCCCTTGCTGGCTTAAACATCCTCGTAGTTGATGATGATGATGATAGCCGCTTTTACATTACTACCGTGTTAGAAGCAGATGGAGCCACCATTATGGCAGTTGCATCGGCAGTGGTAGCATTGAAAGTATTACCTGAGTTGCAACCAGATGTCTTGATTTGTGATATTGCGATGCCTGATGAAGATGGCTACACCCTTATCCGCAAGATCCGGGCACTAAAGCCTGATATTTATGGAAAACTTCCCGCGATCGCCTTAACTGCTTATGGCGATAGCGAGTATCGTAGCCGCGCTCTGGAAGCGGGTTTTCAGACCCATGTGGCTAAACCTGTTGATCCCGGAGAACTAGTTGCGATCGTCGCAGATTTGGTTGCTTTTTATAAGAATTGACACAAAGATGCAGTTATTTGTCGGTCGTTATTTGTTATTTTCCTTATCGTATTTTTTAAACGAAGAAATTAAGGTTATAGAACATCACTTTTGGTAAGGTATTAGCTTGGGAAAAAAATGTTGGCAATAACACAATATACTTAGGTTCAGGCTTGATCCCCCCTAACTCGCCTTTTTAACGAAGAAATTAAAGCAAGCCTTTTTAACGCCAACCAGCATAATATAGGGCGTGATTTAGAATTGCTGAGACTACTTTGTTCCAGTTTCAAAGCTAATTTGCTCAGACTTATACGCTGGTGGCTCGACGTGAATTAAAATTCTCACTGGACGAAATCGTTCTTCTAATCGGCTTTCTACTTCTTCGGTGATGTGGTGGGCGGTTTCTACGTCTGCTGCATCCACTATTAAATGCATTTCAATGAACACTTGACGACCAAGAACGCCACGAGAAGCGATCGCATGACAGTTAATTACACCTGGAACAGAAGTAGCGATCGCGTGTATTACTTCTGGTGCGATCGCCATTTGATCCACAAGCCAAGGCAAATTCTCTTTTAAAAC
>CAXUOL010000603.1:0-4604 GCA_964252435.1 uncultured Nostoc sp. | reverse complement strand
ACCTTGGACATTTCATCGCGATCGCTCAAATTCATACTTCAATTATGCAACGCCACTAAAATGACCTCGAATGTCGATAGACACCCCTGTTTCCAAGCTGGGTGAGGCTATTACTAAATCATATTGCGTGAGGATTTCGTTGAGATGGGCAATACACTCAAAAGCCCCATGTTTCGGGTCTAAAACAGAATGACTGTCAATTCTCAAAATTCGTAGATGTGGGAATTTCTGCTTAAACCGTTGTTCAAGGGCTTGCGTCCCCCATTTTGACTTTGCTTTTTGGGCAGAACAACATAATAAATGATGTCCCCCTTTTGCGATGCCTTCTCTTTCAGAGACGCTACCGCGAACGGCGAGCTTCGCTAACGCCTTGTCTAACGCGGCAATCAAATTCTTGGGATTACTGCCGGAGTAGTTGTAGCACTTGCCAGAAACAGGCTGATAATTATTTACGATTACAAACGGGTTAACTTTATATTCTCCTGCCAGAGAAAGAATGTACTTGATATCGGTATCTGAGGCATCGGCAGAAGACAGATAGATTTTGCCGTGTTCGCTGCCCAAAACATTCTGTACCAACTGCTTGAAATTTCGCAGTATCGCTACCCGCCGCTTGGCCACATCTGTTGTAGAGTGGAGCAAATGCCAGAAAACTTGGTCGCACTCATCAATAATAATGACATCGTTTGACCAGTCGTTGGGGTTGAATCGCGCTTGACTATCTTTGTGCAACGAATCAACACACACGCCATACCCAAGCAAACCACCTGTGTCAGAGGTTTTAATCTCGCTGACATAATCAACGCCGAAGCGATCGCACAACGCCTCACCCAGTTGAATGCGGTGGGTGATGATGAGTACCTTACGCCCTTGGTCATGTGCTTTGGCTACTTCAGAGGACAGCCACTCGGTTTTGCCCGTGCCTTTGGGAGCTTTGAGGACAATCAGCTTTTCGCCTTCTGGTGCAATCAGCCCACTCAGGAATCGTTGGTTGAGTGCGATGGCTGGAGGATAAGTTAACAAGGTGAATAATTTGATTTCCCATAGCTCCAATGTTTCGGCGGTGTTGTACAGTGCATGAAAAGCATCACAGCCTTGGGCAACGACAAAATCATCAACTCCCTTTTCGGTTCCTGGTAGGTCAATCACTCGTAACTGGCAACCAGAGTTTATGAGCAATCGCCCCATGCGAGTAATCGCTGTTCTTACTCTTTGAACAGTTTCGGGCTTAGTATCGTGGTCAAAGCAGATATTGACAAGTCTACCGGATGTGGCAAAATGCGCCAAGTCTGGGATGAGCAAAGGTTTACCAATGGCAGTCCCATACTCATCAGAGGGTGTACGGTAGCCAGTGTTTACTCCACTGATGGCGATCGCAGCATAACCAGCCGTCAACAAACAAGCGGCTTTCTTGGCTCCCTCGACAATCACAACTGGTACATTATTTTTCCAGACCCAATGCCAGAAACCACCGTGATGTTGCAAGTCTTGATCAGTGATTGGGATACCACAACGATTCGACATTTTTACCCAAATCTTGTTGGTGACGAAGAGGAACAAAGCCCTGGTCTGCTCTTTGTATGGATGCTCGTATTTAATATGTTTGTGAATTTTCTGCGGATCGCGCCTTGGCTTGTCTGGTTTGAAGCAGCCCCAGAGCATTTGTTGATAATCGTTGAGTGGGTCAACGCCACTACACCACCAACCCCCGTGTTCAATATGTTGGTATTTTTTCAAGTCTTTGTCTCGGAGTCGTCCGTCGTTGCGGCGGGAGATTTTGGGACTGTACAACAGATAATCGTAAGGCAATGTACCGGACAGCGACTGCACGTTTAGGGCAATCAATTCTTCGTCTACTCCACTGTTGAGCCATTCAGTTAAATGATTTGATTCGAGATTCATATCTCCTCCTATAAACGCATGGAAAAGTAAGCGATATCGAGTCATACCGCTTTGAAATACTCAAGAAATAGGCAGTGGTTAAAAAACCGTTACTCAAAGTTCAGGACTTGTTGTGATTACTTGTAAATAGAGCAGTAGTACACCTGAACTAAAGCACGAATATAATAAACTATTTTTATTTTTGGAAATTTGGTGAAAACTCAAAACATAGCAGCAATTCTCATAATGAGAATTGCTGGATGACATCGGGCAGCGATCTTTGCCGAGTAACCAGTGCGATCGCTTTTTACTCGGTGAGGAGTGCTGATTGATTGAAACCTAGAGATATTACTTTCTCCTGATGAGTGGGAGAATTTGAGGGCGAGCTTTTGAAAATTCTCTAAGTTAGACGTGGCTATCCTTTGCAGAAGAGCTAGTTCAGGTAATTGCTCTAGCATTGCTCAAGCAACGTAAGCGTTTGCTATTGTTGGCAATCGTTTTTCTGTCGAATACCAGTCCAAGTTAGGGGTAAAGCCTTAGCAGCCTTAAGCCGAGTTGTCACTAAAACAATTGTCCATAAAAAATTTTGAGCATTTTCAACCAGGACAACAGCTTTTAGCACCATAAATTTATGGTATAGCACGAGTTTATTTGGTTGAATTATAGTTGACAACAATATTTTAAGGCGGCTATTATTATTATGTCAATAGGTGAACGTGATAAATTTAAAGTAGAAGTTCAGATGAAAATTAAAATAGACGTTTCTCCTATAGCGACATTCAAGTGGAACGAGGACAATGCCCAAAAACTGAGAGAGCTTAGAGAGAAATCAGGCTATAGCCGGAGAAAACTGTCAGAAGAAGTAGGTGTGTCTACCACTTATATTCATCAACTAGAAGCACCACATTTATTCATTAATAAGCCGGGAAAACCTAAAGAAATCACTGTTAGTACTGATATATTGCAAAAACTTTGTGCTGCGTTAGGCGGCGAGGTTGCTACTTTGATTTGGGATATAGAATGTTTAGCTTAGTTTATCACTAACACCTATAAAAAATGCTTGACTCCTATAGGTGACAGTGATAAATTAGTAAATAACGGAGGAAACAACCGCCAGCCTCTCAGCTAAATAAAGAGGCGCTCACCATTGAACCTTGAAAATAGTAAATTTATTAATCCACCTGGGAGAGTAGCTGAGGCACTGGCGCAACCAGTGAAAGCGAGGGGAACAGGAAGGGAAATCGATTTGCGATGAATAAAAAGTTGCTACAGCATTACGGTAGTCGCTTTGAAGCTCGTTGCCGACTACCGCCCGATCAAGAGATATGCTGCTGTAGCAAGCTCCAGTCACTGACTAGGAGTAAAAAAAAATATGAGGCTTCGCCAATTCTAGAGTGAGGTGTTGTGGCTTGCCACAACGTCAATTAGTACACAAATCAAAAGGCGATCGCCTGACCTGAGAAATCTGCGATCGCCTTTATTCCTATCACGGAGACAACTATTATGCCACAAACAACAACAACTGTAACCTCTTGCGTTAAACCAGTTGAAGAACTGAGATCAGTAGAGATTTCGTTTGAAGATCACGAATTCTATGCAGGTCAAAAGCTCGTAGCTAGGATTACCCATGACGATGACCTAACACAACCTTGGATAGTGATGGTCAATGGTGAGGAGATCCATCGCGCGAACACTTTTAAAAGATGCCATAGCTACATCACATGGCATTACCAGCGCGGAACACTGCCCATACAAGAAGAAGAAACCCCAGTCGCTACAACGGGGAACGAAATCATGGTACAGATTGCTGATGAATGCGAAAAGTACGGGTTTGAAATCCTAAACGATGGTATCTACGACCACGATCGAAAGCTTGGCGAAGTAGGCTGTACTAACAGCAGATGGTGGGTTATTCGGGCAACTTCAGTGCATCAGCAGAAAATTCTGTGTGATTCTGCCCTTGATGCGGTGTGGGTATTATCGATGGTAGAACTGACGCAACCATCTTGTAAGGAACTGCTGGATAAGCCGTTTGAGTCGTTTGACCAACTGACGGCTGATGAATGGGAACAGCTACGACAATATCAGCCACCCTCAAACGAGTCCTTTGATTGTGGTGGATTCACAGACTCCGATTTTGCGCGGATAGAGGGAATGGCGGCGTAAGTGAAATGGTGGGCGTGACCGAAATCTTCATCGGTCGCGCCTGCTGTTTTCTGTTTTTAGCTACGCCTCGCTCAACAGATGACGAGATGACACAGTGATACCGCTAAAATTATAGTTGAGGATGTCAGGAAGGAGGTTTAGATGACAGACGATGTTAGATTTGACGATATTTACCTACGCCTCAATGAACTGACACAAGATGTTACAAACCTAAAAATTCAAGCAGGAACCATTGGAACATCTCAAACTGCCATAGCTCAAACAATGACGTTGGCAACTGGTTTAGCTTCGGATATGCGGCAAGTGAAAGCAGATATTAGAGAAATGAAATCTGATCTGAGAAACTTAAACGCAGGTTTAGAAGAAGTTCTCAGGCTATTGCGTCAAAGAAACAGCCCAGAAGAATAGTTTAGTTAATACAAATTACTAAATTTTAAGGCGCTTTTGCTCATGCAAGAGCGCTATTTTATTAACTCTGTACTTGATAGATACATCTGAAGTCAACGGCTTCGCCAATGCAAAAGTGAAAATGCTTTTGGTACAAACAAATGAACCCT
>CAXUOL010000602.1:0-4604 GCA_964252435.1 uncultured Nostoc sp. | reverse complement strand
CTTTAGTCATTGCTGGGGAACGTAGTGGGGTGGGTAAGACAACAGTCACGCTCACCCTTTTAGCATCTTTACGCCGTCGCGATCGCCTGGTGCAATCTTTTAAGGTAGGGCCAGACTACATCGATCCGATGTTTCATCAACACGTAACTGGTCGTGCTTGTCGCAATTTAGACCCAGTATTGACTTCTGAAACTTACGTTCAGCAATGTTTTGTCCGTCATAGTCAACTGAGTGAATATGCCCTAGTGGAAGGGGTAATGGGATTGTTTGATGGAGTGAAGGGGAGTGAGGAGGGAGCAAGGGAGCAGAGGAGCAGAGGAGCAGGGGAGCAGAGGAGCAGGGGAGAAATTGCAGTAAGTTTTTCCCTAATGCCCAATGCCCAATGCCCAATGCCCAATGCCCAATCCCCCACTGATTTTGCAAGTACGGCACACATTGCGCGGCTGTTAGATTTGCCTGTGGTGTTGGTGATCGATTGCAGTCGTTTATCTGGTTCTGTAGCTGCGATCGCTCACGGCTATCGATCTTTTGATCCCCGAATTAAAATAGCTGGGGTAGTATTTAGTCTCGGCGGCAGCGATCGCCATCTCTCTCTCCTCAAAGATTCCCTAGAACCATTACAATTACCTATTATCGGCGTACTGCGCCGTCAAGATAACATCACAATTCCCGATCGCCATTTAGGTTTAGTACCCACAGCCGAACTTCCCGAACTCAATGCTTTAATCGATCGCCTCGCCGATTTAGGAGATACTTGCTTCGATTGGCAAAAATTGTTACCTTTATTAAAATCCGAACCTCTCCCTCATCTCCCTCATCCCCCTCATCCCCGATCATCCCCAGTTAGGATTGCAGTAGCCCGCGATCGCGCTTTTAATTTTTACTACCAGGACAATCTCGATTTGCTGCAACAGCTTGGTGCAGAATTGGTTTTCTGGAGTCCCTTAGAAGATGCTGGTATACCAAAAGATATTCAGGGAATGTATTTTGGCGGTGGTTTCCCAGAAGTTTTTGCCCAGCAACTAGCAGAAAATTCTAGCGTTCGTGATGCAGTGAAAACGGCAATACTTAAAGGAATGCCTACAGTGGCCGAATGCGGAGGATTAATGTATTTGTGCGAGCAAATTATCGATTTTAAAGGTAAATCTTGGTCAATGGCGGGAGTGCTACCAACATCCGCTGTGATGGGTGGACGTTTAACTTTGGGCTATCGTCGTGCAGTCGCTTTGCAAGATAATTTGTTAGTTAAGGCAAATACAACTGTTTACGGACATGAGTTTCATCGTTCCCATTTAACCTTAACTCCCACTCAGCCACTATTTGAAACTTCTCGCTACGATTGTGAAGAAAATATGGGATGCGAAGGATGGGGTTTACCTGCAAATATTTATGCTTCTTATGTTCATCTGCATTGGGGAGAAAGTAGAGAAATTCCCCAGCAGTTTCTTAAAGAATGTCTAAAAGTAGCATTTTCAAGAACGTGAATTTAACAATACAGTTCAAGATCAGCCCAAAACCCAGATGTAGAGACGCAATTTATCGCGTCTGGACTCTAATTCGTAATAACCAGCATCTTCATTTTGATCGCTTGAAGGGATTAAGATTTTTTTATTTCTGTCCAACTAGATAAAATATGCGAAAAATGAATGAAACATTTATGTTAGCTGCTTTAGCCATAAGCAGAAAAGCTTTGCCAGAATGTTTGCCCAACCCACCAGTAGGCTGTGTCATTGTAGGTACTGAAAAAATAGTGGCAAAAGGATACACCCAAGCGCCAGGGAAAGATCATGCTGAGGCTGATGCACTTAATCAGATTCAAGGTAAAGCGTTTGACTGCTTGAAAATGTACGTAACTTTGGAACCTTGTTCTTTTTATGGACGCACACCCTCATATGCTTTAGCCATTGCCGAAGACCCTCGTATAGATGAGATTTATGTATCTTTAGTAGATCCAGATCCTCGCAATCAGGGGAAAGGATTGGACATTCTTAGGAAAGCAGGGAAGGTAGTTCATCTTGGATTATGTACTGATGAGGTGAATAATTTTCTTAATCAATATCTATTAAAGTGATGAAACAAGAATCATAAATCTATATTGAATGCTTAAAATATGTTTGGAAAGTATTAATCACTTTGATTAGTTGAAACCTTAAGCAACTTATTGCATATTACAGTAAATCTAGCAATTTACAGTATATTAAGGTATAATTCTCCTCTTAACCAGTGTCCCCGATTAGTTTATGAACACTGTCTACATTTGTGATTTAGACGGTACATTGCTTGGAGATAATGCAATTCTTTCTTCGTTCAGCAAGAAAGTACTTCACGAACTCTTGCATCAAGGACTACAGTTTACCGTAGCCAGTGCGCGTAGCGTTGTTTCTATGCAAGTGATGCTGAAGGGTTTAAATCTTCGTCTCCCGGTTATTGAATTTAATGGTGCTTTTATTTCCGATTTGGATTCTGGTAGACACGAAATCATTAATTCTATTTCTCCTGATGTAGTTGAAAGTATATACAAACTTATCCTAGAGTTTGGCTGTGTTCCGTTTGTATCTAGTTTTAATGGCACAGAAGATTGCGCTTACTATAAAGATGTAATCAACGATGGTATGCGTTGGTATCTTAATGATCGCTTAACGAGCAAAGACCGAAGATGGCGAACAATTTCCGATTTGATGCATTCTTTCCATGATCAAGTCGTTTGTTTGACGGTGATTGGTCACGCACAGCAACTGCTCGAACTTCAAGGTGCAATTATTGAAAGACATGGAACTAGCATAGAGACACACTTAATCGAGAACCAATACTCTCCAGGGTGGTACTGGTTAACAATTCATGACTGCAAAGCTACTAAAGACCAAGCTATTCGGACTCTGGTAGAGAATTATGGGTTAGGGGAAAGTGAGATTGTGGTCTTTGGAGATCAAATTAATGACATCAAAATGTTCAAAATTGCTGACCATGCGATTGCGGTTGCTAACGCAAATGCTGAACTTCAGCGTTATGCGACATTGGTAATTGGCTCTAACACAGAAGATAGCGTCGTTAAATATATTCGTCAGGATTGGTTGAACAGATGTGTTCTTAAATCGGACTCTGACATAAGCTAGTCTCTTTGTTTATTGTTGGTTTAATGACGGAGTTTTAAGAATAAGCACAAGCTAGGCAATTTGAAAAAATGTATAAGCTAAAAGATTTGCCTGCACTACCTCTTGCCCTTTTTTAGTTCTGTCGAACTCACGTTAATACCGTTCAGTTAAGCTTTTTTCTCTCCCCCTGCCCCCCATGCCTGCCTTAAGCTGTTAAGTACTTAATTTACACATTGAGACCGCAGGGGAGCAGGGGAGAGGGTTTGAAGTTCTTACCCAAAATTTAAATTGTGCAACTTGTATGCACAACAGCTTAACAGATAAATTTCCTTAACCCAAGCGTATTGGGGACAAAGAGACACAAAAAGGCAGTGAGATAATTCACCGCCTCCTTTTAGAGAAATTTATAACTCCATGTTAGTTTTGGACTTCAACCCAACGGCGGTAAAGCTTTTGAATTTGTTTGAGAAGCGCAGTGGGAGCTGGTTGAGTTGACTCATTTGGCTTCGCTATATCCTGCAATTGCGTCAGGAGTCTGGCTTCTTCGACCGCAACTTCACCATCGCTATAAATTAAGCCACTGATGGCTTCAATCAGATTTTCGCAATCTTCAAGACTGGGGCGATCGCCTAGATACTCCCGCACCCAGTCATAGCATTCTTTTGGCTGTACAGGAACTAATTCGTACAGCCAAGGCTTAATTTCTGGGTCGTTAGCTAAACCTTTTGCTTGAGCTATTTCGCGGAGATATTGCCGTTCTTCTGGCTGGATTCTGCCATCGATCCAGGCGGCTCCAATCAGGATTTTAACTAAATTTTTCACATTGTCAGGGGGAACCATAGCTGCCTCCTCTGGTAGATTCAGGCCTCCACCAAATCGTACAATCCTAATACAGTATTCATTCGGAATTATTGGTTTTTCTTAAGCGCACCATAAAAAAACCATCCATGTCCTGTCGATGGGGCCAAAGTTTAAACCAACCTTGAGGTGTACTATCGGTAGAATCAGGTAACTCAACGCCGCTGGGAGACTCGATTTGCCAATCAGGTGACTCAGCTAAAAACGCCGAAATTACTTCTTCATTTTCCGCTGGATGCAATGTACAGGTGGCATAAACTAGTACACCACCAGGTTTGACAAAAGTTGATGTATGTGTTAATAATTCTCGTTGCAGCACCGAAAGTTCTCGGACAGATTCTGGTGTCTGTCGCCAACGCGCATCAGCATGACGGTGCATAGTTCCCAAACCAGAACATGGAGCATCAAGTAATACTCGGTCTGCGGTGTTTTGGAATTGATTGAAGTGGCGACTGTCGCCAGTGTAAATTTGAATAGATTGTAAATTTAGCCGTTGAGAATTTTCTTGGAGTTTGCGAAGACGAGAGGGAGTGCGATCGCAAGCCCAAATTTTTCCTTTATCTGCCATTAATTCAGCGATGTGGGTTGTTTTCCCCCCTGGTGCTGCACAGGCATCAATTACCACCTCACCTGGTTGGGGGTCGAGCAAATGAC
>CAXUOL010000601.1:0-4610 GCA_964252435.1 uncultured Nostoc sp. | reverse complement strand
TTACCGATAAAGCCATTAATTCCTTTTACTGCTTCAAAATCGGCGAACGTACAGTCAAGACTCATTATCAGTGTCTCTACTGTGCGTGCTGGTGTGAGGGTCACATCTGAGAATAAATTTAGCTGGTTGGGTTCCAAAGTGATTAATGGGAATGTACAAACCAGTAGATTATCGCCCACAACTGGATGGAGTCAAACCTGTTAGCAGCTTACTAGAGCGATCGCTGTGTTGATTTTGGGCATTTTAAAGTAGCGTTTACTCAATATTGCCATGTTTAAAGGATTCGGTCGCCGTTAGAAAAAATCAGTGCTTAAGGACAACGAACTGACCACAGGGATTGTTCAGCATCCAGTTACGGGACTTTGGCAGACATGGATATCATTTACTGGTAATGATATTCAATGTATTACCGCCCATGCGAACCCTGATGATGCTGACCGGGTAGCGAAACAGATTGCTGATGCTTGGAGTGAGGGGAAATACAAAACCCAGGAAGAGGTAACAGCTTTTATCCAATCACTGCCTACTGATGCTGTCATAGATCCATTGCCCCAAAATATTGTGATGCAATTAAGTCAGCAGGCATTAAGCGCGAGGAAGTAAGAAAGTACGAACATCTTAAATTGAATCATCCAACCGCATTCACAATCCCAATGCACTCTTGAGGTGTAGTCTCGGTCAAAGGATGCACTGCACTGGGGACACTTACCAGTAAACATTGGATGCCAATCAAGTAACTCCAGCTTTTGCTGTTGCGTCCACCTCTGTTGTGGTTGCAGTATTAATTCACCGTTATAGTAGCTTGCCCTCTCCGGTTGCCATAGCTCCTCTGCTTCGGCGTTGGGGTCAAGTCGAAAGTCCAAGCAGCTCTGGCCCTCTACTCCATCAGGGTGAACGGTACAGACAAGGTGAGGATTATGTGAGTATAAGAGACAGCAATCGCACTCTGGAAGTTTCGGCATAGTACCAGTATATTGCCTGTTTCAAGCGATCGCTCAGACTAGGGGCTAATTGATTAAGAACTCAATAAACCAGACATATTTAAAACTCGTTCTGACCAATTAGAAGCAACATCAGCTATGCTTACCCTTTGGCTTGATTGCTCCTTGATGGTATCCCAATTGCGTTGCCAATCTTGTAACAAGTCTTGAAGTTGGTTTAATTCAACATTATAGATTTCACTGTTTTGCTGTATTAAAGACAAATACAACAAACTTTCGTCTAACAATACTGGAATAACTTGGTTACAATCGCTACTTTGTACCCAAGACTTCAAGTGTGCCAAACTTGATGCTAATTCACCCAATTGCTGTGGTTGGGTTAGATGTAAAAAATTAGCTTCAATCGCACTCCAGTTGGGCATCAAAATCCTCCTAGCAACTGCTGGATAAAAAATAATTTTGCGTTGAAGCATCGATTGAAAGAGTTAGTGGTATATTAGTACAAAAGAACTATCAACTAGGTTCAACAGCTTCAAACTGCAATAGTTATTAATATTTTGTACTTCCAAATTGAGGAATGCTATGGCAGATTCTAATTCCCTATTTTCTTTGTATGAAGAATTAGTACAAGATCATTCCAGCCAATTCGATCCACAAATTGCTTCTTTGCAAGAGTTGGTCATTACACGAATGCAAGCAATTCGTGACGCAGAACAGAGCTTAGTAGAAGCACAAGCAATAGAACTCAAACGAATTACTGATGCTCTGGCTACTGATGCTCGTTGCTTGTTGCCAATGCCAGGATTAAGAGCATTTGTACAAGAGTTAAAACAGACTAAAAGTAATAATTGGTACACGCGCAAATCAGAATTTAGTATTGCAGAAGATCCAACTACTTGGTTATTGGCGATGCTCGAACTACCGATAGGTTTGAGCAACTACCAAACTCACGAAGACTTGAATGGTTATGATGACGAACGTAACTTTATCGGGTATAGCTATACTCTGTCTCTAAAATTAGGTTCAGTTGAGCATTCGCTCAATGAAATACCATTAAAACGCATATATAACGTCAACGAGTGTAGTGAAACTTCTATAAAAGGGCAAATTGAGGACTACATTTATGGTGACGTAAAATATTTACTTAGAGATATGGAATATCCAGAGTCACAAAAACAGCAATTAGCGGCTGAAATCAGCACATTAGTAGGTTACTCCCTCAAAATATTCGCACTTAAACCTAGAAGAGCTATTTTTAATTATTCATCCATAGAGGAAGACTGATGCAATTGTATTTGAGCTTGTCAGCCTATGGTGGAGTTTCAACCCGTGAAGCATTAACAATATTTTGGAATGCAGGAATCCGGTATGTTGAGCTAGCAATTGGGCCTCGACCTGATACTGATTCAGCGCAAGCAATAGAGGATTTTAGACAACAGGGAATGGTCTATCGAGCGCATCATGCTTTTGTTTGCAGCGCACGCCACTATCCTTTCAATCTAGCTCAACCTCAAGATTGGAAATATTTTGAACGATTGGCAGATTATCTAGCTAGTATAGGTGTTACCGCTTATTCAGTACATGGAGGAAACTTTTGTAAAACCACTGAACGCGTTTTAGCATACACAACATTTGTAGAAAATATTCATCGTCTTCATCGGGTTTGTCTAACGCGAGGTATTGCTTTGGGTGTAGAAACAATGTATCCTACACTCACAAATAGCACTGTTGAGAACCTTTTGGATAATGCTTCAGAACTTGCTCAATTTTGCCAAGATGTTCCCCAGGTCAAGATAGTTGTGGACTTGGCCCATCTCAACATTTGGCGTGACAAAACCGAAATACTGTTGAATGAATGGTTGGGACTTCCACCAGAGAAACTTTTAGAAATTCACATTTCAGACAATGATGGACGGCAAGATATACATTCGCGGATTACGGCCAATACTTGGTGGTTATCTCAGATTACTAATTTTCCAAAGGGAATTCCCTTGGTGTTAGAGAGCCGATTAAATCGATTGCCTGTTTCAGTAGTGCAGCAAGAGTACGACCGGATCGTTGCTTTAACTTTCCGATAGTTAACTGATAATAGTTTGTAACAAACCACTTATATTCTGTGATTGCCAAGGCCAAAGCCCTAGTAACCGAAATCTTTTAAGTGCTGCTTGATATGACTGCTTACTATTATATCCTTCCTCAATATACTGGTTATTGTAATAACCGTAAACTATCAAGCTTGCATCAATTGCTTTCAAAAATGGTTCGGGTGCAGTTACAGAATTTAAACTTTTAAAAGACTCACTAATATATCTATGTATATAGTCGAGAAAATTATTAATTTCTTGGCGTGTAAACTCTGATTCAAATACTTCATTCTGGATTGGAGGTATGTCTGATTCATCTTCAAATACTTTATATATTCGATAATATATCCAGCCTTTAGCATCAAAAATATGCAATAAGTAGAAAAATTTTCCTATTGTTTTATTAATAGTTAGTAATAATGGGAAGCTAAAAGAGCCTTTGCAACTATCAAATGAATCACTGCTATTTCCAAAAAGCCAAGTTAACGTGATAAACGACTGTGCTAGGTTCAAATTGTCTTGGCTTTTATTTTCAGACAAGTAAATATTCTTGAAGAATGAATCTTCATCTTTAATAAAAAAACTATTTGTTTGAAGCTTTCTATATTCATAGTCATCTAATCTCCACAATTCATATTTAATTGCTTCTAATTCAAACTCGAATTTGATTCGCTCTTTAATTTGTCTAACTACTTGCTTCATGTGTTTTGAATCAATTTAGTAAGAATTATATAGTATTAATGTACTACTATACCGTTTAAATTTATTTTTTCCGACAGAACTCATGAAAATCCCCGTTAATGACACTCGCCACTGCTCTAGGCAATCGTTCATTTCATAAAAGATGGTAGTATTTGAGAGTATTTATCGTGGCGTTTAAGATGGCAATAAAAATGTATCCATCATCCTTTCGTTGCGATTGTGGACATGAATCGTATTTCTTTGAAAATACGATTAGGGTACTCGGATCTACACATCCACCAGCCAATCACAGACCACAGGCTGAAAATCAACTTCTGTGCGTTCGTCCTTGACGTTGGCGCAGCCATCGCCCCAAACCCAAAACTTCACCTCATCCATTCCAGCCATTCGGGAGCCTCGGACACCAACTGACCAAAAATCTGCGGTTGTGCCTCCTCAAACACCACCATCACACCCCAACGCTCATCGCTTTTAAGGGTAGAGAGAAACTCTTTAATCGCATCCACACCAGACTCTAGCCGTTCCATGAAGCTGACAAAGTAACATTTAACCTGCTGCCACCATGAATCAGTGGGGTTTTCCTGTCCGCCCATATCCTCATTACTGGGGAGTGATGTTGTGTCAGTAATTGGTGTTGGTACATTTATATTACTACTGACTGACACCAACTCCCGACTTAACCACTGCTTGAAAATACAATCACGCCCATCGTTAGGAGTAACAAATTTATAAACACACTCCCGCTTCCCCCTTGGCCCCAACCGCCCAATGTATGACAGCCGCAGATCAATCTTGTCCAGCAATTTCTGAGCGATCGCAATGGAAGTCAGTTTTTCCGAAATAGTCACGTTCAAGTAATTCTTGATAAAGAACCGATGCTGTT
>CAXUOL010000600.1:0-4610 GCA_964252435.1 uncultured Nostoc sp. | reverse complement strand
CTTTAACTTTCTTTCCTCATCTCAGGATACTACCTCTGAACGCAACTTAGTATCACAAGCTATTACCAAAGGCACTGCGCTTGGCGCAATCGCAGTTAAGTCCCACACTCAAAACCTATTTGCAATCGGCTCTAAGCAAATGCGACTAAACCAAAAAGAGGTGGAGTAATGAATAAACTACCCCGTAAGCGCAACAAAGCCACCTCTGCTTCATCCAGTGAGGACACACCACCAGATAACCAAGACATTGAAGAAAACCTAGCTACAGCAACAATTAACGTTACTGCCGTTGAAGTTCCAGAATTAACCGAGCAGGAAATTAGCGATCGCTTGCACCTGGAGAGAAAAGTAGAGAGGGCATTTTTTGAGGCGGGGAAGGCATTAATGGAATTACGGGATCGCAAGTTATATCGTTCTACTCACAAAACCTTTGAGGAGTATTGCCGCGATCGCTTTGGCCATAATCGTCGCCAGTCTTATCTTCTAATGGATGCAGCAGTAATATTTGATAACTTAGAGCAAAAATGTGATCGTTCCGATCACATTTTGCCGACTAATGAGTGGCAAATCAGGCCACTGTCCAAGCTTGACCCGGACATTCAGCCCGAAGCATGGGAGCAAGCTGTAGAGTCTGCCAACGGGAAAGTACCATCTCATCGCATCGTCAAAGATGCGGTGCAGCGAATAATGGAACGTACTCAAGTACCTAACACCTATCAATTAGGCGAGGTATGCCAAATTTTAGCCAAAGATAATCCAGAACTTAGGAGCAAAGGTGGCTGCTGGGGTATCGTAAGCCAAGTGAATGATTTTAGCTGCACTGTAAAACTCTGGGATGGTGTGTACACCGTTGGTTTGCAGCACCTCAAATCTTACAATTACCTGCCTGCCGAGTGTGAGCAGATGCGGGAGATATGCGATCGCATCAGTCGGGTGTATTCGGGTGGGCTGGAGGAGTCGGTGCAGAAGTTTTTGGAGATGCTGGGAAAGCTGAATCGGGCTTATTTGACTGGATTAGAAGAAAAAGTGTTGAGTTTGCTGGAAGCTGAAATCGCAAATTAACGTTTGTTAAATAATGTTTGACTGTCCTCCTCGTTACTTCCGGTTGAAATAGGCTATTTATGTAATGCTAAGGGGATTTACCAAGATGCCAAAAAAGAGCCAGAGCAATTCTTTGAGTAAGATTAAACAAGAAACCTCTGTTGGTTCGCGCATCTTTGAAGCACTTACAGAAGGGGAAATTTCCCAGCTACTGGATGAATTATTTGCGGTTTTATCTGACGAACAGCGAGTAACTGTGTTTGGTCAACTGCAAGGGAATACCCAGGAGACTTTAACTCAAATCATCGCTCCACCTCAAACAGTAGAACAGGTAAAAACAAGCAAAGCACAACCAACTTCTTTGGCAAAATTAGCTCAAACTTGGTCGGAATTATGGGGACAATGGAATCAGATTATTTTGTCAGCATCCCAGTCAGAAGGGAAATATATAGTCCAAGAAGCAAGCTGGGAAGAACCTTATTTTGATGACTGTACTTTTGTTGAAGATTTAGAAGCTGTTGCACAAAAGATGAAGCCATTGGTAAAAACGGCTTTTGAGAATGGCTTTAGCCATAACGATGGTTTTGCAGCCAGTTTGTTGTCAGCAGAAAGTGAAATCTCTAATGGTATACCCGGCTGGATGGAAATTGCTAATGGTATTCATTTGGAAGGAGCGACAACAAGCAGCTTATTGGAATGGGAATGGTTATTGGTGCAGTCACAAGGACAAGATGGGTTCAAATTAGCTCAAAAAATTAGGGAATGGGATGAGAAAGTTTACCATACCAGTTTGGATGATGATGCTGTAATCGATTTCTTTTCCAATTTACCTGATGTTCAAAAAAAATTAATTTTTGACGGAATGACGGACAATCGAGAAGTTCAAAAGTGGAAGCATGACCTAGAAAATACTCACTCTCCTTGGCATATAGTTTACATGGAATTGATACAGCAATTCTCAACCCCAGAGATATATTTGAACAATCTCCGGGCGACTATTTCCCAGGAATGGCAAAATGGTTTACCTGTAATTGAGGATTTGTTGGCTAAAGAGGAATATAGAGAAAGTCTTACAGTGATTCAAGAGACTTTGGATGCGTTATTAAAAAACAAACCTGACTTGAATCCCTGGACACCGGAAAACTCGCTGCTATTTGTTGCTGTGGGTGGATTTTCTTACGAGCCTGGGAATTGGGAAAAAGAAAAAACTTTACTTCGCTATTATCAGCAAGCTGTTCGAGAATTGGGAGAAATCGAACGGGTGAATGCTTTGTCAATTCAGTATATTACTTTTGAATGTTGTTATGACTGGTCGAGTATGTTCAAAGCTTTTGCTGAGATACCAGTTAATAAAGATACTCACAAAGCCTTGTTTACATCTTGGCGTGAATCAATAATTAAACGTGGTACACCATACAGATATTCATATTTTTATACAAATCAAAAACCCGTAGATACTTGGTGGTTGCATTGGTTGCTCGATAGTATTACAACTGAGGAAAAAGGACATACTTGGTTTAGGCAACAAATTATCGAGTGGTTGGAGAATTTACCTGGAGATGAAGGACAACTGGGTGGGGAATATAGTATTTTACATTTGTTAACAAAAGATTTGACCGAGATAAAGTATCAGGGAAAATCCCCCTATCCTAAGTTTTATGAGATTGTGATTCTACCAAACCAACTATCAACACGGGATGATATTTCTAGGAGAATGTATCTCCAAGAATATGCACCCCCTGATTTGTGGGAAAGAGTGATGGCTTATTGGCAAGCAAATTTACACAACTTTGTACCTAGACCGGACTCGTCTCAAAGCTCGGATTATACGAAAAATGCACAATGGATGTCTGCTTTGAAGGAGTTAGCACCGCAGAGTTATGATAGTTTGTTGTCCCAATGGAAAGTCCAGCATAAGCGACGACCTAATTTGTGGAAAGCGATGAGAAATTTGGGATTGGATTGATGTAAAGCATTAAGCTCCAGGTCTAAACTAGAAATAAGCGAATTTATGACTGCAACAAATTGAATTTTTTTTAGTCTTTTGAAGAGTCGTTTGATTTTTTAAGAAGGTATCTACTATGAATCGAATTCTCAAGCGCGCATTTCTACCCAGTTTCATGGCTGCCAGTTTAACTGGAATCTCCTTAGTTCCTCTTCAACCAGCAGCAGCTAACGACCGAATTTTAGGAGATGCAGCCCTTGGTGCTGGTACTTGTGTAGTAACTGGAGCTGCTAGAAGACGTGGTACTGTTTTACGCAATGCTGCTAAGTGTGCTGCGGCTGGTGCTGCCGTCAATTTGGTTGGACGTAAGAAAAAACGTAACTTAGGTAGAGATGCCGCAGTCGGTGCAGCAAGTAGCGCCGGGGTTCGCGCTATTCTTGGCGGGCGCGAAGATGTGGCTGGCGATTTATTAGATGGCGCAGCAGCAGGTGCAGCTATTAATATTTTGAGGAGATAAACTCTCAATTCGTAATCTCTAATTCCGACTTGAGAGTTTACGAATTTATCTTGCAACTTCTCTGGCAGAATTAGAGAAGTTGCTCCCACTTCACTCCCCAACTGGAAACCGCCGCATCATCAAAGCCATTGTTGTTAGACAGCAGGGATTATCTGATGTTGAATCGCAGATTTGGCACAAGGCGATCGCTCTTGCTGTGTACAAGTCTGATCGCTCCTCCTCAAGCGCAATCTTCCAGTTACCGATGCCGATTTAGCCTTTTCAGAACGGTTTTTCAACGGAACTGTTGGGATCGCTTGAGGGCTGTGGTGGGCGGTAGTAAGGCGATCGCACTGAGCGCATTTTTAACAAAGTTCCACAACACAAGCCAATATAAAAATAAGTTTTTGAGCCAAGGCTAGTATATTTGGTCGTGTAATCGCAATTTTAATTGTTAGTGCAAGAGCTAAGTAGACTGGTTTGTTGTAAATATAGGAGTATCAACTGATTTACTATCTGAAAATTGTAATTACTTTCAATGGATTCCGACTCAATTAAAGACCTAGAAATAGCCGCTCATGTCTTGACAATTGCGAGAACGCATGGAATTTCTGTTAAAGAAGCTGTTCAGTTATATATCCAAAGGGTGAAATGGGAGAAATGGGAAGCCGAACAGCAAAAACAAAGTGATACAAGTTTATCTGACAGTTTAAAAGAAAGACTCAGCCCCCAAAAGTGGAAAGCATTGATGAGCTACGTGCGTCATCATCCTAGTAATGAACAACTGACCCAAGCCTATTATCAAGCTAAACAAGAAGGTAAATTAAAGTTAGCTAAATTATTAGTACCCAAAATTTTTTACTTAAGAAACTCTGATTTTGTTGGAAAAAAGTATTGTGAAGCAGGAGCGATAGTTGAAGCAGAAGAATATGACAATGTAATTTGTCATATTTGGTTATCACCTGTTGAGTGTGAATTTATTTTTCCAAATGAGGTGGAATTTATTTAATTGTTCAATACAGAGATTTATTTGGCGGTTCCACAAAAATAAAACTTGTAGCTAGTTACGTATTTAACCTGAGTTCGGGATAAGGAAAAGGACAGGTAGTAAGCTGAAAATAGCGTTAA
>CAXUOL010000599.1:0-4622 GCA_964252435.1 uncultured Nostoc sp. | reverse complement strand
GTGAGTGTCTGATTATGGCCTTGCAAATGGAACCAACCCAACTGCGGATCGCAGATGCTGTAGCTAGAGCACCAGAAAAACCGCCAATGCAGTTTTTTCCAGAGGTGGCACATATTACGCCCCAAGGAATTCGGATCGCTAGGGCGACTGATTTTTCCAGAAACCAATTCACCAAGAGCAATCAAGAACCATAAATATTTACTTAAAGAATGAAGTATATAAGTAAAGATGAAATAAAACAAATATTCATGCCTCACCCTGACCAGGGAGAACAGATATTTCTTCATACTTGATACGATACTTCATACTTTATACTGCAATTTACTGTTTTATATTTCCTGAACCCTCACTGACCGCATTTCTATCATGACTCGCATTATTGTGATTACCTCCGGTAAAGGAGGAGTGGGTAAAACCACAGTTTCAGCAAATTTGGGCATGGCTTTAGCCAAAATGGGGCGTCAAGTTGCTTTGGTTGATGCGGATTTTGGTCTGAGAAATTTGGATTTGCTCTTAGGGCTGGAAAACCGCATCGTTTATACTGCGGTAGAAGTCTTAGCCAGAGAGTGCCGTTTAGAACAAGCTTTGGTGAAAGATAAGCGCCAACCCAATCTCGTACTCCTGCCAGCAGCCCAAAATCGCTCCAAAGATGCAGTCACACCCGAACAGATGAAGTTATTGGTGAATGCACTAGCACAAAAATATCAGTATGTGATTATTGATAGTCCTGCCGGTATTGAAAATGGGTTTAAAAATGCGATCGGCCCAGCCAAAGAAGCGCTAGTTGTCAGCACACCAGAAATTTCCTCAGTTCGTGATGCCGACCGGGTAGTAGGGTTACTAGAAGCACAAGGTATCAAGCGTGTTCATTTAATAATTAACCGCATCAGACCCGCAATGGTGCAGGCAAATGATATGATGTCAGTGCAAGATGTTCAGGAACTTCTCGCCATTCCCCTGATCGGGGTAATCCCTGACGACGAGCGTGTTATTGTATCTACCAATCGCGGCGAACCCTTAGTGTTAGCAGAAAATCCCTCTTTAGCTGCCACAGCCTTTGAGAACATTGCTCGTAGATTAGAAGGAGAAAGTGTCGAATTTCTGGAGATCGACTCGTCCCAAGACAGCATCTTCGCCCGCCTACGAAGGTTGTTGTGGACAAAGATTGTTTAACTTACCTTTCCAGTCTCCGCCCCAGACCTATTCGTAATGATTGAACTTCTAGAAAAACTTTTTTTTCGCGGCCCTGATAGCAGTCGAACTCAAGTTAAACGTCGCCTGCAATTGGTGATTGCTCACGATCGCGCTGACATAGACCCTCAAACGTTGGAAAAAATGCGGCAAGAAATCCTAGATGTAGTCTGTCGCTATGTTGAAGTTGAAACAGAGGGCTTAGAGTTCTCCTTAGAAAGCAACCAACGAACCACAGCTTTAATTGCCAATTTACCCATCCGCCGAGTCAAAGGCGCCATACCTGAATGGGAAAGGGGTGATAAATAAGTCTTTATAGTTTTAATCTTAGAGGATAGGAATAGGACAACAAGCGAACGCTTTTGAGTTAAGTGTTAGAAAATAATCAAGTAAGGGAACACTAGTCTTGTCCAACAAGCTAGGTAAATAAGTGCGAGTATCCCTTTTCTTAGATGGTGCAAACTTCTTCTATATGCAGAGAGATTGTTTGAGGTGGTGGACAGACCCAAGGAAAATTTTAGATTTTGTAAGAACAAAAGATATACGCACTCTGGTTGAGAAGCAATAAGTAAACTGATTCCTTATCACTCTTCTAATTAGCTAAGTATTTATGCAAAATTAAATATACATTCTGAGTGTAGCGAAACGAAGCAATCACAAGGGAATGGCAAAAGCTTCGTTTCCTTTGCAATAACATAAATATTTTTCTATACCCACTTATAACTCAATACGGTTCAGTTAAGCATTTCTTTCTTCTCTTTGCGTCCAACTCTTACGAGACGCTGCGCGTAGCTTGCTTCTCCGTAGGAGTATGCGGTTCGTTAAAAAAATTGACTTTGGCAAAGAGTTTTAGCCCTAACTAAACTGTATTGACTTATAACTCAGCAGCTATGATATTGAGGACGGCTTGTCACCAAGTAAATATTTTTGGAATGTTAGAAGTGTTGGGCGATGCCTACGGCGGCAAGCTACGCAAGACTAGATAATGCTACTTATATTTTGGGATAATTAATAGTTAATAATGATAACGAGCTTGTAAAAAATTTATTTCATCATCTTTTACAAGATATACAATTCTATGTTCTTGTGTTAAACGGCGAGACCAAGTATTAGGATCTAAATATTTTAAAGGTTCCGGCTTACCTTTCCCCTTAAAAGGATCTTGGCAAGTCTCTTTGACAAGATCCAAAACTTTAAGGGTAACTCGTTGATCATTTTCCACCCAAAATTTCAAATCTTCTAAAAATTCAGGTTGAAATACTGTTTTTCTTTGCTTTGGAGTTGCTGGAATTTCTTGTTTTGATTGGTTTTTGAGGTTCTTCTTTTTGGTCAAATCCTAACTCCTTACTCAGATCATCCAAGCTTTGAGATTTCACAACTCCTGATTTAGCTCGATTTAAAGCTGTTAGCAAACGTTCTGCGTTACGGGGAGAACGTAAAAGATGAGCAGTTTCTAGAATACTAGAAAGTTCATCAACAGCTATTAAGGCTACATTTTCAGCATTACGACGTGTAATGATTACAAAATCGCGTTCTGAAGTAACTTTCTGACACAGTTCAGACAGCTTTTCTCGTGCTTGTGTGTAAGTATAACTAGCAGAAACCATAAGTATCAAAAGTTCCGTTTTGACTTGTAAATTGACTTAAGTACATTATCGATCAACCTGTACAGACTTTATGTACAGGTTAATGCTTTTATCGTAACATAACAGAAATTGATAAAGTAAAATTTTCAAAAAACCTGGTCAAGCAATTCTGACTAATTGGCGTCAAAAACATTGTAGACCGTAGATTACAGGGTCTACAGTCTAAGAGCGTGTTTGAAAAATTTTGAAGAGTAAAATTTTATGCTAATCGCCGCACTCTAATACGGATTATGACAAGGTAGATGAACGTCTGCGATGTTTCGGAAACTTTATATTAACAGTGGAACGAAGTTTTAAAGAGGTTTTGCTTAAGTTGACATTAGTGTTAGAATGCACCCCACAATAATCATCCCTATTTTATTTAACGCCAAAAAAAATCTCCCGTTGTCAGCAGTGATGACAACGGAAGTATATTAAGATATTTAATAAATTATCGGTAGGCAACTTGTGGGCCTGCCCAAATTTCTGTCACCTTTTTACCAAAAGTAATCGGTCGATCGCTATCTGTTGTAGTGATAGTCTTACCATCATTAGCAACTTGCATTAATGGCCAGTTTTCCTCGCCCAATTCCCCTGCACGGAATAACACATGATCTGGTTGGCTTTTACTCCAGCCTAACAATACAGCAACTTTTTCATGTTCTTCGTCACTAACAGGAGCAACTGTGTTAGCGTGATTTTTTTGCCGATCCCAAATCACTGCACTATCTGTAGAATCACCTGTGTTAAATATACCATCAAACTTGCGTGCTAAGAAGCGATCGCCTTTTTCTGACCAGCTAACTGGAACTAATACCCCAATCTTACCGCTCGGATCAGTTTCTGCTGATGACTCCGCTTTTACTGCCTTTACCTTTAATAAAGGATCGCTAACTGGAGTCGTTGAAGCCATCACCCACAATTTCTTAGTTTGCATATCTTGGACAAACAGAACGCTAGTGACACGGCTGTTATACATTTGGGGTTTGACCTCCAGTTGCACCCGGCTATAAACAGCATATTTACCATCTGGAGAAATCACGGGTACGCTGCGATAGTGACGCACTCCAGAACCACCATTAGAAGCAATGGCTTCTTGAGTTGCTGTAATCCATTTCCAAGGAATCGGATGAGGACTACCGATGGGATCTATTTGTTCTGCTTGGGACTCATCAACTGGTTCCACAACAGGTATTTCGGTCGTTGTGGTTGATTGAGATTCTCTAATAGTTGGTGCTACTTGAGTTGCTGTCAATGATTCAGTAAAAGACTTTTCTCTAGAAGGATAATTTTCTTGTCCTCTCAAAGACTTGACATTAGCAGCTTTAAGTTTGCGTATTAGATTAAGTTGACTAACAGGAACGTCTATTGATGGTGCGAGTTCAACTGCTGCCAAAGAATCGGGAACAGTTACATCGCTTAAATCTAAATCGCTGCTTGAAAGATAATTATCTACTTCAATTGAAGACTCAATTTTATTCGCTGGTAATACTTGCGGTTCCTGAACAGCAGTACTTTGTGTTGGCACAGAGTCAAATTCTTCTGTTATCGATTCGATTTGATCTGTTTTTAATGTTTCAGCTATCTCAGGTTCCCCAACTACAGCTATTTCCTTTGATCCAGAGTCAGATTCTCCAGCCATCGAAGTTAGTTTATGTACTTCGGATCTTACTGGGATCGAGTGAGCCGATGCTCCTAATAAAGGTGCAAGCAGTATCACAGCGACAACGTAATTGAGAAATGGTTGTGTGCGGAACCATCCTGACAGCAAAAGGGGTTTAAGCATTTGTAGACTCTCTAGAGGGG
>CAXUOL010000598.1:0-4624 GCA_964252435.1 uncultured Nostoc sp. | reverse complement strand
TGGGAGAAGAACATCCAGATGTCGCCACTAGCCTCAACAACCTAGCGTCACTCTACGACTCCCAAGGCAGATACAGCCAAGCCGAACCCCTTTACATCCAAGCTTTGGCACTTAGGCGTAAGCTGGTGGGAGAAGAACATCCAGATGTCGCCAATAGCCTCAACAACCTAGCGTCACTCTACGACTCCCAAGGCAGATACAGCGAAGCCGAACTCCTTCACATCCAAGCATTGGCACTGAGGCGTAAGCTGGTGAGAGAAGAACATCCAGATGTCGCCACTAGCCTCAACAACCTAGCTTTACTCTACTACTACCAAGGCAGATACAGCCAAGCCGAACCCCTTCACATCCAAGCTTTGGCACTTAGGCGTCAACTGCTGGGTGAAGAACATCCAGATGTCGCCAATAGCCTCAACAACCTAGCTTTACTCTACAACTCCCAAGGCAGATACAGCGAAGCCGAACCCTTTTACATCCAAGCTTTGGGTATTTGTGAGCAACGGTTAGGGGTGGATCATCCTCATACTGTGACTGTGCGTGAAAATTTAGCATATTTGCGCGATCGCCCCTCCTCAAATCAAGAATAGACGGTTTTGTGCAAAGCGTACCGTGATAAAACTGAAAAGTGCGATCGCCTTGACTAAAATTCATATTGAACTAAGTAAAAATCCCCGATTACTTACTCAAAATGGCATTTGACTTACTCAAAATGAGCTTTTGCTTTCTCAAAAGCAGCTTTTACTTTCTCATTTTGGTGTTTTCCGCAAGCAAAATCAGCTTTTACTTTCTCAAACCCCAGTTTGCTTTCTCATTTTAGTGTTTTCCGCAAGTAAAATAAGCTTTGACTTACTCAAAAGCAGCTTTTACTTACTCAAACCCCAGTTTGCTTTCTCATTTTGGTGTTTTCCGCAAGTAAAATAAGCTTTGACTTACTCAAAAGCAGCTTTTGCTTACTCATTTGAGTAATTCACGCATTCATTTTGGTATATCATTGAGCCGAAAGCCGTCGTAGACATCGCTTGTCGGCAAATCTTAAACGCTATTCCATTCTTCTAGCGTGATTTCCCGCTCTAGAATAACCTCAACTTCCCGAATCATCATCCGCAATTGCGGTACAGAATACTCATCATTAGAGGGAATAGTTAGGCGATATTCCCCGTAAACCATAAACTGATGTCTTGTTCCAGAAAAAGGGCCATCAAAGCCAAGCCATCGTAATTTCTTCACAAAATCCCGACGCTTACAGGGTATCCATCGGCTCAAGAGTCGGCTCCTTGTTGAGGTCAATATTATCAATTACTGGTAGAAAATGTCCCAGCTTTAGCCCAAGCAAAATCCAGTCTTCCAGTGTTGAGCGTAATTCATCCTCACATTCGCGCAAAGTTGATGCAAAAGCTATCACTCCTTTGCAAACAGGAATTCTACCTGCAAATGTACCATCTTCTAATTTGTCATAAATTGCCTGAGCGATCGCTCGATCAACATAGTCGCTTAAAATAAACCTTATCGCCATGAAATCTCGCGTTGTACTACCAGTTTAATCTTATGTTAAATGATGGTATTTCGCCGATGAAGCGTCTACGCTCTACTTTCAAGTGTAAATTGACAAGTGATGTCTACGATGGTCACTGAGCTTGTCGTTCGCGCAGCGTCTCGTAGAGAAGTGCGGGCTACGCCTACGCTTTTAGTATTTTAGAGATGAGTGCGATCGCTTTTCTTTAGAGAAAGTTGTAAAAAAAGCTATATGACCAGGGTTTATCTAGATACCAGTATTTATAATCGTCCATTTGACGACCAAACACAGCCAAAAATCTTTCTGGAAACACAAGCTGTCATCTTTATTTTGCAAATGGTAGAAGCAAGATTAATAGAACTAGTTAGTTCTTCAGTACTAGAATATGAAAATAGCCGTAATCCATTTGTTGCTAATCAGAAATCAATGGAGCGATACTTACAAATAGCTACATTGAGAGTCTTAGTAAATGAAAATATTAGAGGTAGAGCAGATCAACTAGAACAACAAGGAATTAAATCTATTGATGCACTTCATGTAGCGTGTGCGGAGGCTTCCCAAACTAATTATTTTATTACTTGCGATCGGAGACTAATCAACCGTTGTCAATATTTATCACTCAAGGTAATCAACCCAATTGATTTTATTTTAGAGGTATGAAATGAAAATTAAAGTTATTGACGAACAACAAAATTTACAAGAAGTGATGCAGGTTCTACTCACCCACTTAGAACCATCGAAGGTAATGAAATTTTGGGCAGCTTGTAAACTAGGTAAAGGCGATTATTTGGAACTTAAAGATAAACTGTTTGCTGAAGAAACAGTTACCAGTTTATATGCCAAAGTCAAAGAATATCAAGATGAAGCCTAGTGTTCCAAGTTAGAAGGGGCGATCACTCTAGAAAAGAAGTGTAAATTGACAAGCGATCGCTTAGTTTAGAAATGAGCATTACTCAAATAAATCAAATCCCTTTTCGTTTCTCAGTTTTCTGTCAAAAGTTGCTGTAAAACTACAACCATAATCTTGAGCGATGCCTGCGGCGGGCTGCGCCAACGCACCAATTAAATAATCAGAAAAATCTGCATTTCCCTGCTTAAATCGTTCTAATGCTTGATAAATTACAGTTCAAATTCTCCACTTTCCGGTCACGATTCCTCAAATAAGTGAGCACCTTGATGTAAACGTTCCGCAATTTGATAAGTTTGTCCTTGAGATCGCATTGTCGGAGAATGAGCGGCTAAATATCGAGATGCAGCCACTAGTATATGAATTCCAGCCGAAGTTTGACCGAGGAAAGAATACTGACGAAAAGCGGCTTCTATTTCTTGAATGACATGAAAATCACGGTTTTCTCGCAGCATCAATTTCCCCAGTTTTGCCATCAGTCTTTGAGCACTACCACCACTGTATAAATAATTAGCAACTAATTGCCCTGTCTGGTTTACTTGCTGCTGACGGTTTAATAAATCCGGTAGCTGCTGGAGTAATTGTTCGGGATTTTCTACGATGTCTTTGGGTTCTGGCAGCCTTGCTGGTGGGACATTCAAAAAACGATTTAAATATACACTCATCGCCGCATCAAACACACCTCTTAGTAGTTCGACTGTTGGTACTCTTCGTAAAGCTTGATGTACGGCATTTGCAAACGTAAATGGATGGTGGGCTGAATTCCAATCTCCAAAGTCATTATTAGTGTGGAAACGAGCTACTCGTAATGCTGCTGTATAAGTAACTACACCAGCTAATTGTTCTTCAGTACAACCTGCTTTCAGTGCATTCAATAGCGAGTCTGCGATCGCTTGTGGGTCTTCACCTAATAAAATTGGTATTAATTCATCTGGTTGTGACCAACTTCCTTGTCGAGATTTTCCCACACTTAATACAGTCGGTAATTGCTCAAAAGCCGACTCTAATATTGCCACCAAATCTACAGGGTAGCGCCAGGAATTGAATTCTTCCATCCGGGAGGCATTGGCTAAACCCGAAACTAGGCTAGCCAGAATTGATTCTGCTGCTTGCCAAGCTATACCATCAAGTGCTTCTAATGCTTTATTGATAAAATCAAGCGTATGCCCAACATCAAGATAGCGATGATCCGTGGCAGCACAGAACAACATATCTGCTATTTGCTTTGAATTAGCTCCTGAACGAACAGCAGATACTAAACATCTTTGTGCCGCTTCCGCATCCCGTACCTGAATAAATTGGCGAAACCAGTTTTTGAGAGTCGCAAAATCTACTTTCGAGTTGGGTAATGGGTGAACCACAAACTCTGGTGGCGCACCCGCACTATCATTAGCTACTGCCGATAGTCCGTGAAATAAAGCACGAGGTTTGTCTTCTACATCAAGATAAGGTAGTAGATTCATCATACAGGTATGGATAGTCAAACCTGTACTCCAACCCGCTTTGTTATAACGAGTGCCAAATTCTAGCCCCATGAGAAATGGTTCTGTCGGGTTCACTCCTATATCTAAAAGTGCGAGTGTTGATTTTGCAATCACTAAAGAAATATTCTGCTCTAAACCGTCTTGCAGACGTTGGCGGTGGTGGGTATGAGGATTAACTGGTGGTGCTAAATTTACCCAAACTTCACCATCACGGATTTCTACCGGGAAACAAGGAACATCATCTGCCCACGAGTCAAACGTTCCACCACTAGCAAGGTCAAAGCGGGCATAATGCCAAGGACAGGTAACAATACCATCTTTGCAAGTGCTTCCTTGTAAGGGAAAGCCCATGTGAGGACAACGGTTATCAATTGCGTAAACTGTATTATTTGAGTAAAACAAAGCAATCGTATGCTTTTCCTTGTGGACTAACAAACTACCTGCTGCCTGAACTTCTGCAAGTTGAGCAACACGGATATAATTGTCTGTTTTCGTCGCATCTTCAAATATTTGAGTCATTTAATTACACATAGGTAAATGTCAAATCCCTTATTTCTACTCTGGCAAAGTTTTTCCAATTTGAGCATTTGCGCATTCTAATTTTTGTTAACTAATACCAATTCAAAAAATGTTTACGACAGATAACCCCGCCTATAAACAGTGGATAGTGGGACTTAGACAAAAAGTAGCTAGAAAAAAGCCTCAAATGTATATACAGAG
>CAXUOL010000597.1:0-4625 GCA_964252435.1 uncultured Nostoc sp. | reverse complement strand
TGAAGCCACGAGATTATAGTACAGAGAAATTGCCCAAGCGATCGCTCCCCCAAGCTTTACCTTTAGAACCTGTACCGGATATAGTCGCCCAATTAGTAGAACTCAAACAGTCACATCAAATATTAATTGGTTTTGCTGCACAAACTGGAGATATTATCAAGCCAGCGTTAGAAAAATTAGACCAGAAAAAATTAGATGCGATCGTTGCTAATCCCATCGATCAACCTGATAGTGGTTTTGGTAGCGATAATAATCAAGCGATATTTTTAGATAACCAAGGAAATCAGGTAGAAATTGCACCTTGTTCTAAATTAGAAATGGCACATCAATTATTTGATTTTTTGACCGAAGAATAAAAGGATACAAGCCCCTAAATTTATTTATGGACAAATTTAAAACAATTGTGCCGCGATGCGTAAGCGTAAGGCACAAAGAGTCCAAGTTTTCAAGCCCACTTCGGCTACGCTCAGTACATCGCCTAAATTTATTATTTATGAGGATTGTAATGCGTGAATTTTGAATTTTGAATTCCCCGAAGGGGGTCAACGTCCTGTTTCACCTATCTGATCTGCATCGTCTGCTACTCCATTGCGAAAGCGCACTTCTAAGCCGTGTTCTGGCTCCCAGTCACACTCAGCTATCAACTCAAAGGTAGCAATATGCAGGTCATACTCAACGTGGGGCGGTACATAGATATATGAGAAAGTGACCTCATCCCAGACCTGAATGGGATTAGCCAGCGGCGGCATTTCCTCATCTCCAATCATGTCACGATATACATCATAATTTTGCAGCACCAAAGGAGCAGTGATGCGTAACACATCTGGTGGCAAGGCTAGAGCTTGCCGAATAGCTTCACGCTGGAGCGATGAAAGTTCCCCAATTTGCCCTTGTTCAAAATCCACGAAAATCGGTACACAGCGATCGCCCAAAACAGCACATTGTGCTAAAGTCCAGTGGTTATCTTCGATTCTCATCTGTCCAAACTCAGCATCGTAGTAACTCCTTGCGGGTTTCATCATCTTCAGGTACTACCTTTATTCATCAAAATTATGAAAAAATATGTTTATCTTTGTTCATAGTTACATATTCTTGCTCAAGCCCTTACCAGTAATATCCCTCTTTCAAGAAACACTTGACGTAAAGCTTATGTATAAAGGGTTTGATAAGATTAAGCTTCCTCCTTATCTTGGGATTTGGGGACAAGTTGAAGACCAAAAGCTTGCGCTTTCTTCTGGAGATTTTTGAGGATCAGATCCTGGTATTTTTGCTCATAGTATTCCATACCAGGATCAGAATATATTTCACTCAATTCAACTAGTTTGATTAGGCGGTATTTGTTCAGGTGGCGTTTCCGCTGGGGGAGCGAGTACCGCATCTGGCGCAATGTCTTCTACAGAAATCGGTTGTTTATCCTCAATTTCAAAATCTGGTTGCGCTGCTTCCACCAATTCAGGAGATGGGGGATGTGGGGGAATCGCTTCTGGTACACTCTCGGTTTTTGCTTCGGTATCGGTAGTAACTGTCTCCTCTGCTGGTTGTTCTGGTATGACAATAGTTTTGTCAATAATCTCAATAGCAGGTTTCTCTGACAGTACAGAGGTAATATCTTCAGGTTTGGGGGTTGTGGGTGTCTTTTTACTTACAGTCTGCTGCACTTTGTCTTTTGCACCACTGAAGGTACTACCCAGACTTTTTTGCAACTGGCCCAGCCGTTCCTGAAGGGACAACTTATTCACCTGTTCTTGAATGCCAGTTTTTACCGTCTCAGCACTAGGTACTTGGGTTTGTTGTGCCTGCGGGGTCAATTGCCGACGTAATGATAGAGTTTGCCAGCCAAACCAGACCAAAAGAGCCACACTAGCCACATGACCCAGCAACAAACCTCCAGTAATGCGTGGTGCAAACACCCATAAGACTAAAGCGTAGAACAATCCTACGCCACTCCAGATAAAGTCATTCTTGCGGTGGATTTCTGGGAAAAAGAAAGCTGCAATGTAAATGGCTAAACTACCAAGACCCACTACCAAAGCTAGGACAAATGCCAGCATTATTTGGTTACTCCTTACTGCGTCCTTTGATTATTTCAATTTTGCAAATTTTGCAAGTCAATTGTTGATTTAGATACAATTTAAAATTAATTATCCATGTTAGTTGTGGATTTTTGTCGTTTATATCAAGTCTTAAGGTCTTCTTTAGGGGAGAAGGGAAAATATCGGACTACCCTTAAAGTAAAAGGATCTGCAAGAGTTAGCCAGAAATTTTTTATGACACTACAAAGCTTTGGTGTGATTGGATTAGCCGTTATGGGTGAGAACATCGCTCTAAACGTCGAACGTAATGGCTTTCCAATCGCAGTATACAACCGCTCGCGCGATAAAACCGACAAATTCATGGCAGAGCGTGCGCCAGGACGGAACGTCAAAGCCGCCTTTACCCTGGAAGAATTTGTTGCTGCATTGGAACGTCCTCGCAAAATCTTGGTGATGGTGCAAGCTGGTAAGCCAGTAGATGCGGTGATTTCTCAACTGAGACCTTTGCTAGATGAAGGTGATATCATTATCGACGGTGGCAACTCTTGGTTTGAAGATACAGAACGACGCACTCAAGAATTAGAACCGGCTGGACTTCGGTTTATCGGGATGGGTGTTAGTGGTGGTGAAGAAGGTGCGCTAAATGGCCCTTCACTGATGCCTGGAGGTACAGAAAGCTCCTACGAATATCTGTCACCAATTTTCAATAAAATTGCTGCCCAAGTTGATGATGGCCCTTGCGTAACCTATTGCGGTCCTGGTGGTGCCGGTCACTACGTCAAAATGGTACACAACGGCATTGAGTACGGCGATATGCAGCTGATTGCTGAAGCATACGACTTGCTGAAAAATGCTGCTGGACTAGACCATAATCAGCTACACGAAGTTTTTGCTGAATGGAACACCACCGACGAACTCAATTCGTTTTTGATTGAAATTACAGCAAAGATTTTCCCCTACATTGACCCAGATACAAATCTACCCTTGGTCGATTTGATTGTTGATGCCGCAGGGCAAAAGGGAACCGGACGCTGGACAGTGCAGACTGCAATGGATTTGGGAGTTGCTGTACCGACAATGATTGCAGCGGTGAACGCCCGAATAATGTCTTCTTTCAAAAAAGAGCGGGTAGCAGCATCCAAGATACTCACAGGCCCTTCTGGCAAGTATGAGGGAGATACCAAAGCTTTTATCAATATGGTGCGAGATGCTCTGTATTGCTCGAAAATCTGTTCTTACGCTCAGGGCATGGCACTGTTAGCCACAGCTTCAAAAACCTACAACTATAACTTGCATTTAGGTGAATTGGCGCGGATTTGGAAGGGAGGCTGTATTATTCGTGCTGGATTTTTGAATAAGATTAAGAACGCATTTAACGAAAATCCAGCGCCACCTAACCTGCTATTAGCTCCGGAATTCAAGCAGACAATTCTCGATAGACAAACAGCTTGGCGTGAAGTGTTGGTAACATCAGCAAAACTGGGAATTCCAGTGCCAGCATTCAGTGCGTCATTAGATTATTTTGACAGCTATCGCCGCGATCGCTTGCCCCAAAACCTCACTCAAGCCCAACGCGACTACTTCGGAGCGCACACCTACGAGCGACTTGATAAGCCCGGAGCCTTCCACACCGAATGGACGCCGATTTCTGAAGCATCAGTGCAAACTTCCACACCGAAACCGATGCAAGCTACAGAACCAACTACACCTACAAAGTAGAGAGTTTTAGATTGTAAATTTTAAAGTGGCTTTTACAGAGCCACTTTTTTGTTCAGTTATAGCAATCGCCAAGGCGATTAGGACGTACACTATAAGTAGTACTTTTTTCGGTACAGCGATCGCATCTTTAGAAACCCAAAAACAGCAAGTTTGGGAAAATCTCAGACACGAACATCGCGTATTAGCTGGCGAAATTCAAGTTAACCCTCTCAGCTTATCGGAAATTCAAAAGCTAATTGACCAACCCAATACAGCTATCCTCAGTTTCTACACTACCAACAGCGACACTCATATTTTTGTTGTGCAGCAAAACCAAATTACTCTCCACACCTGCACAGGACAAGGGTTAAATATGTTGCAAGGCTGGATTAACCAGAATTGGTTATTGCCTTATATGAATGATTCCCAAAAATGGGAAACTCAAATTAACAGTATTCTCCGCGAACTAGCTGAACGCCTGCAAATATCTGAACTCATTTCCCAATATCTTCAAGGAATAGAAGAGTTAATCTTAGTACCTCACCTGTTACTGCATCAAATTCCTTTTGCTGCTTTGCCTACAGGAGAATATCAGGAATATTTAGCAGGTAAATTTCTCATTCGTTATACCCCAAGCTGCCAAATTTTAGAATTTTGTCAACAACGTGACATTGTAGGAACATTTAATGAAATATCTCTACAATATGGAACTGTGGAAGATGCCGAAGATAACCTTCCCTGTGCCAGATTTGAAGGCGAACAACTCGCCAAAATGTACAACATTCCACTAGAAAACAGATTAATTGGTAGCAGTCAAGCTACCTCTAACAAGTATCGACAGTTAGCACAACAAGTTCAAGTACTTTATTCCTGCCACCATGCCCAATCTCGCCT
>CAXUOL010000596.1:0-4631 GCA_964252435.1 uncultured Nostoc sp. | reverse complement strand
CTTTGGGAATCTGGGGCAATTTTGCTGTATCTTGCCGATAAGTACAGTAAAACTCCACTTTCACCAGAAGAAAATGCTGTATTTTCCCAATGGGTGTTGTTTGCTAATGCTACCCTTGCTCCAGGGATTTTTGGGGAGGAGAATCGAGAACGGGAAATGCCCCGCTTGTTGACTCCGTTAAATGAAATTTTCAGTAGGCAACCTTTTTTACATGGTAATGAGTTCACTATTGCTGATGTGGCAGTGGGGTCTGTTCTGAATTATATTCCCATGATACTGAAGCTAGACCTCAGCCCCTATCCAGCGGTGTTGAACTATATGAAGCAGTTATCTGAGCGTCCGGCATTTCAAAGAAGTATTGGCGGACGGACTTAAAATAATTCGTAATTCGTAATTCGTAATTGAATTTTTAACTACGAATTACGAATTTGTTAACGATAATTTGTAAATTGCAAAGCAACTGGGTAGTCTTCTTGTTTTAGCCTCTGCATGACAACTTGCAAGTCATCTTTAGATTTAGCAGAAACCCGCACAGCATCCCCTTGAATTGAAGCTTGTACCTTTTTGAATTCGTCCCGAATCAATTTGGAAATTTGTTTGGCGATTTCCTGACTGATGCCTTTTTTGAGTTTGATTTCTTGACGCACGCGATTACCACTGGCTGATTCGACTTTGCCAAAATCAAAGATTTTCTGGGAGAGGTTACGCTTGGCGGCTTTTTCTCGCAGAATGGTGTGTACAGAATCTAAGGTAAACTCGCTGTCAGTACTAACGTTAATGCTTTCTTCAACTAACTCGACAGTAGTTTCAGTGTCTTTGAGGTCGTAACGACCTTTGATGTCTCGGATAACTTGATCGACAGCGTTAACCAACTCTTGTCGGTCAAAGTCGCTCACAATGTCAAAGGAAAAAGTAGAAGCCATAAAACATTTTGGATTTTAGATTTTGGATTTTGAATTGGGGATTGGGAATTGGGGATTGGGCAAAGACTTGTTGCAAGTTCTCCTCCATCTCCCTCATCTCCCTCATCTTCCTCATCTCCCCACTCCCCAATTAACTACTAGTTTGGATGATGCTCAAGAAAAAGAGAGTGGCACAGCCAAGAATGCCAATGGCAAACATCAGCGATCGCAAAAGGGGTATATTCAAAATATAAAAAATCGAGTATAGGAAACGGGCCACAACAAATGCGATCGCAGCTACTTGGGCTGTAAAAGAATTTACACCAGTTACATAAGCCATCAATGCGGCTGCGGCAAATATCATAAAGGCTTCAAAGGTGTTTTGATGTGCCCAAGTAGCCCGTTGGGCATAAGGTGGCAATTTATCAAACATGGCGCGAGGAGTAGAAAACATTTCATACCCAATACGCGCACGGGCATAAGCTACTAGCAAAAATGGCACGTAAATTAGAACGGCAGCAGCAGCGATCGAGTACAAAAAAATTATCATTACTTATTAGTCGTTGGTTATTAGTCATCAGTCATCAGTCATCGGTCATTAGTCAAATACAAATGACAAAAGACAAATGACAAATGACTAATCAAAGTAGAAAAGCGTCACCACTTTTCTTTGTTCTTCTGCATCTTGACAGGTTTGCAACAGGGTACGACTGTCGTGAAATGCAAAGCAGATTAGTTGCTGACAACGAGAGACAATTTCCTTGTTGCACAAATAACTAGCTTCCGCCAGAGACAGATTATCATTACTGGGATTTTCGACTAGATGCATTACCTGTTCTAGTTGCTGGCGCGATTCTAAAGGCTGGCGTTCCAGGCTTTGGGGTAGAATCACTGTCAACAAATTTGCATCAGCCCGGGTTGCTCCCTTGATAGCAGCTGAATTTGTACCTGTAGCACCAGAAGTGATAATTCGATTACCCGATAAAACTAGGGCATAAGTCATCATTTCAATAAGATTCTGATGCGTAATCGGGACGTGACGAGAACCCAGCAAGGCAATTCTTTTAGAACCCGTTTGCTGGATTGTCGCTAGTTCTTGGGCTAATGTATCGAGGTTAATAAGGTCTGTGGATTGGCTCAAAGATGGAGATAATCAGACTAAACGACCCAGATATTTTACCAAACAGCGTGTAGATGCGAGGAAAACTTAAGTTAGACATTGCGACTAATTTTCGATTCTTTGGTTCAGTAACTCCATTACTTGGGAACACCAAGCTAGCCAATGTGTTTCATAACTAATGCCATTTAGGAGAGTTAAATACTGAAATTTGCCTGATTCTGGCAGTTCTTGCGGATTCTGAAAGTAATGCTGTTCTAACTCCTTATACGTAGACAATTTTTTTTGATGAGCTTTTTGGTGATGTTCTAGCTCTGCCAAGATAATTTGCTTAGGAACAATATGACCAGCAAAAATTTTAACTAGTAAATCATCTTTAATCGGTGTGGGTTCACAAGGTTGAGCAATCCACTCTTTGAGATGCTGTTCTCCCAAATCTGTAACCCTGTAGAGCCTTTTATCTGGCCGTCCGGCTTGAAGAATCGACTCAGAAATGATCCATCCTTGATCTTCTAGCTTCGACAACTCCCGATAAATCTGCTGGTGACTGGCTGACCAGAAAAAGCCTACAGAGCCATCGAATCGTTTTGCTAAATCATACCCACTACAGGGTGCTTCAACCAGAGCCGCTAATATTGCGTGCGCTAATGCCATAATTTTTAATTCACTACTTGACTTATGCAACTAATTGCATAAAATATTAATATGCAATTAGTTGCATATTAACTTAACCAACAAGGAGTGAGAGATGCCTCAAGTAATACCGGGACGATTTACAGCCAAGATTAATGAACCTTTTGTTGTGTTTCTGATTGGGATGCGAATTAATAAATTATTCGCTTTTTCCAAATGGATTCCCATAGCCAGGGCAATGTCGCCTATGCTACGAAGCCTTAATCAGAATCCCGAAAAAGGGTTTTTAGGGGGAGAAACTTTTGTTTACTGGCGAGGAGTGGGACTGATTCAGTATTGGCGATCGTTCGAGGATTTGGAGCGTTTTGCTAGAAATCCAGCCGATGTACATTTAAAAGCTTGGCAAAGCTTTAATCAAGCCATTGGTGCTGATGGCAGTGTCGGCATTTGGCATGAAACCTATTTAATTGAACCGGGAAGATATGAGGCGGTTTACGGAAATATGCCTGTCTTTGGATTAGCTGCTGCAACTAATCATGTCCCAGCTATGGGGCGGAAGGAAACAGCACGCCGTCGCCTGGGAGGTGACGGCGAACCAGCTGTACCATCACCAACAATACAGCCTCCTAACTGATAACTGAGCATAGATGCTCTTAATTGTCAAGGTTCATGAATCTAAGACAATGCCGCTGCGGGAGTTAAACCTAGTTTAGATAACAGGCGGTCAATGTCAAAATGCTCAGACATCAGCTGGCGAATGAACTGAACCTTAATCGGCTCATGGAGGCGGACTTGCCCAAAAGTGCGGTCAACAATTTCTACAGTGGTGAGGGTGTCTAAGTCAACAGATAAAATGGGGATTTCTAGTTCTTCAGCGCGACTGAGAATAAACGGCGGGGGTGGTAGTTGCCCTGTGAGAATTAAACATTGGGTAGAAGTTTCCAAAGCCGCTTGCTGAATTTCCACCCGATCGCCTCCTGTCACCACTGCCATATTCCGGCGTTTGCGGAAATATTTTACAGCTGAATTGACATTCATCGCTCCAATTGCCAGACTTTCTACTAACAAATCCATCCGATCATTACGACAGAGAACATCAGCCTTTAACTGCTTGACTAGTTCGCCAACACTGACGCTACGGAGCAAATCGCTATTCGGCAGCATTGCTAGCACTGGAATCCCCTGCTGTTCCAAAAATGGGCGCAACAGAGTTTCAACTGCTTCTAGTTGGGTGACAGGGATATCATTGATTACAACTCCAATCAAGCGATCGCCCACACGCCCTTTAACAGCCAATAGCGCCTCAACCGAAAGCAACGATTTATAGCGGGCTACTAACAGCACACCAGCATCCAATACTTCAGCCATTTGCAGTAAAGACAAGTCAAACAAATTGCCTTCGGACAAATCACCAGGCCCCTCCAGTAACACCAAATCTCCTTGAGACTTATGTAAATATTGCTGTATTAGGGACTGCTGATAATTGGTTTTGTCTTCCCCCTGCAAGCGCTTTTGCACATTTGGTTCATCCAAAGCCAGCATTGTAGGTGCAACGCGGTTTTCCGGCAAATTGAGGCTAAGAGCGATGAACTGGACATCTTCCTCAATTACGGTTCCACTAGACGAATTGAAAGACGTACCGAGTGGTTTACCGTAGGTAATATCCAGACCTTTTTGCTGTAGCTGATGAGACAAACCCAGAACAGTTGCAGATTTACCGCTGTAATTCTCGGTCGATCCAATCAGCAAATATTTAGGGAATTTTGGCACACATGCACTCCTAATTTCAAAAGTCAGAAGAACCCAGCTAGGTGTTTCCTAATTCTAGTTCCTTCTGGCAAAAGCCTCTAGCTCTCACAAATTAAGGTTTCCCAGAATTACCTTCTGATTAACAAGCAGGGAAGGCAGAGGAAGCAGGGGATGCAGGGGAGGCTTTTGAGAAAAGAGGGTTCTTGTTCAGTAATTCTTCTCTCAAGAAC
>CAXUOL010000595.1:0-4635 GCA_964252435.1 uncultured Nostoc sp. | reverse complement strand
GTAAATACGCCTACAGCACGTTGATATTGACTTAAAACCATTATTACTCCTTGGTTACAGGGGAAAGATTAATCACTGACAAAGTTGATTCTTCAGTACTTGTTATATTAAATACGAGTTGGTTCCACTGAAAACTATCCTTAGTAATAAAATACATTCTCTTGCTCATTGGTAGGCAATAACACCCTCAACGGTGCAAGTCATTTTGCTAAACAATAGTCATTCTTATACAGATATTAAATGTGGCGGGTGGCAGTATTCGTAACATTTCTTTGAATGCTGCATTTATTGCCGCTCAAGCAGTACAAGCGGTGCAAGTTCAATAATTATTACAATTAATTATAAGTAGCAAAAAGTGAATACACCAAGACGAAAAGACCTTTAACTGATGCAGAATTATTACTTAGTGAGTGACACAGGACAGCCTCAACTACATGTGTATGTCCAACGCAGACATAACGATATTCCCCTATATTGATATCCTAAATTCTCACGGCTTGGTCAGCTTATGGATTTGCACTTTCAGCAGTTGAGCCGTTTTAAGTAATCGGACAAAAATATTTACAGTCATTGCAAGCGAAGCGTTCGCGGAGCGTCTCGTAGAGAAGCAATTCGCTTGCGGCTGGGATTGCTTCATTCCGCTCCGCTGCATTCGCAATGACATTGTGTAATTAATTCTGTCTAACTACTTATTGTCCGCGCGATCAAAAGGTGTATATTGACTTGAGTTTTTACCGCGATTTGAAAACTTAATATCAGACACTTAGAGATTTTGCTCAAGCATACGTGATTGCTCATGAAATTGGGCATCATGTCCAAAATTTACTTGGGATTTCGCAGCAAGTTAGAGGTTTGCAGAACCAAGTGAATCAGACGCAAGCAAATCAGCTTTCTGTGCGATTAGAATTACAAGCAGACAGTTTTGCAGGCGTTTGGGCAAATCATGCTCAACGCTCACGGCAAATTCTGGAAACAGGTGATATTGAAGAAGCATTGAACGCAGCTAGCAGTATTGGAGATGACCGCTTGCAAAAACAAGCTAGAGGCTATACTGTGCCAGAATCTTTTACACATGGTAGTTCAGCCCAAAGGGTTCGTTGGTTTAAACAAGGTATCCAAACGGGCGATCCTCAGAAATGTAATACTTTTGCCAAGACAAATTCTTAACATATTTCAATTTTTACGATTCTCTGGCAGCCATCTAGCTTTATTGGCAAACCTTTCCTGATCTGGGAGCAGAAATTGAGGAAGCGATCGCCACAATTGATTTAGACTATTAAGAAGACTTGTTTGTCTAAACTCATCTCGTTCTGGAAACGAGATAGTGATCGCAAGGTTTATTTTAATATTAGAAAAACTATTTGGTTATTTATTTATTACTAAACCACTAAGTAAAAGTACTGGTTTGGGATTAGCCACTTCCCGGTAGATTTATAGAGAAAAACATGGTAGACAACTCACAGTGACATCTGAATTAAGCAAAGGCGCAGAATTAGCGATCGCCATTCCAAGGCTGAGTCAGGAGTTAGAAATGGAAAAGAATAACTAAAATACCCAATTCCCTATAACTAATTCCAATCCTGTTCATCTTTCTTGCCACGGCTTTTGTAAATTCCACCCAAATCGTGAATTTGACGAGTTTTCTCAAAAAGCTCGGCTTCGGTCAAACCCCACTGTTGCAAGACTTTATCTAGGTCTTTTTGGATGTCTCTCGCCCCTGGAAACCCTTGATAGCGCATTCGCAGTCTAGCCAATTCTGCTAAGTTATAGTCTGTTGCCTCTTGAGCGAGTAAAATATCAATAAGGGGGCGATCGCGGTTATAAAGTGGATGTTGTTGGTCTTTACCAGCCGTTGCTTCAGTCATTGTCAGTCCTGAGTAAAAAGTTAGGAGTTAGGAGTTAAAAGTTAGGAGTTAGGAGTTAAAAGTTAGGAGTGATGAGTCTTGGTTTTTAAGTTTAGCCGAGAGCAGAGGAGCAGAAAAGGCAAAAGAAAATAATCTTCTGCACGCAAAAAGTAATTGTAAAATTGATAACCCCTTACTTAATCATAACTCCTAACTCCTAACTCCTAACTCCTAACTCATCACTCCTAACTCATCACTCCTAACTCACATTAGACGGCAAGTACACCTGATGTCTTACGGCTCTCAACACTGCCACTTAACTTTAAATAAAGTTACATTAGTCCTTAAGAAAATACAAAAAACTTTAGATGAGGGTGAATTTTATCTCACCCAAAGTCCAAGCAGCGAGGGAGCAAGAACCCATTATGTTTGAACACTTCACTTCCGAAGCCATTAGAGTAATTATGTTAGCTCAGGAGGAAGCACGTCGCCTGGGACACAATTTTGTAGGAACTGAACAAATTCTCCTGGGTTTAATGGGAGAAGGAACTGGGGTTGCTGCTAAAGTGCTGGCCGAGTTAGGCGTTACCCTCAAAGACGCACGTCGCGAGGTAGAAAAAATTATTGGTAGGGGTTCTGGCTTTGTACCACCAGAAATTCCTTTTACTCCTAAAGTAAAAAGCCTCTTCGAGCAATCGTTTAAAGAAGCTCATAGTCTAGGACAAAATTACATTAACACTGAACACTTACTCTTAGGATTAACCGAGGCTGGTGAAGGTGTCGCCGCCAAAGTACTACAAAATCTAGGGGTTGACTTCAAGAGTGTCCGCAGTGCTATAGTTCGCCGTTTGGGTGAAAATGCACCAGCTTTTGCTGGTAGTGGTAGTCAAAAGCGCACCCAACCGCTAACAATGGAAGAGTTTGGCAGGAATTTGACCAAATTAGCCCAAGAAGGCAGACTCGACCCCGTAGTTGGTCGTGAGAAGGAAATTGAGCGGGCGATCCAAATTCTCGGTCGCCGTACTAAGAATAACCCAGTGTTGATTGGAGAACCAGGAGTTGGCAAAACTGCGATCGCAGAAGGTCTAGCTCAACGAATCATCAACCAAGATGTTCCCGAAACCTTACAGGACAAGCAAGTTATCAGCCTTGATATGGGGTCATTGGTAGCTGGAACTCGCTTCCGTGGCGATTTTGAAGAACGCATCAAAAAAGTCGTAGAAGAAGTCCGCACTGTGGGCAATATCATTCTGGTGATTGATGAGATTCATACCTTGGTTGGCGCTGGTGGTACAGAAGGTGGTTTGGATGCAGCCAACATCCTTAAACCTGCTTTAGCACGAGGTGAACTCCAGTGCATCGGCGCAACTACCCTCGATGAGTATCGTAAGCATATCGAGCGCGATGCCGCCCTAGAGCGTCGTTTCCAACCGATTATGGTCGGGGAACCCTCAGTTGAGGAAACCGTACAAATTCTTTACGGCTTGCGCGGCGCTTATGAGCAACACCACAAGGTCACAATTTTGGATTCAGCACTTGTCGCAGCAGCACAATTATCAGACCGCTATATTAGCGATCGCTTCTTGCCTGATAAGGCAATAGACTTGATTGATGAAGCTGGTTCTCGCGTTCGTCTGCGGAACTCCCAAAGTTCTCCGAATAAAGAACTCAAGCGTGAACTCGCTGGCGTTACCAAAGAAAAAGAAGCAGCAGTCAGAGTCCAAGATTTTGACAAAGCTACACAACTGCGCGACCAAGAGTTAAAACTCGCAGAACAACTGCAAGCAACGTTTACACCAAACGAGCAACCTGTCAACTCGACTGTAGTTGACGAAGAAGACATCGCCCAAATCGTTGCCTCTTGGACTGGTGTACCAGTTAATAAGCTAACTGAATCTGAGTCAGAGTTGCTCCTACACCTAGAAGACACTCTGCATCAGCGGCTCATCGGCCAAGAGCAAGCAGTCTCGGCTGTATCTCGCGGTATCCGTCGCGCCCGTGTCGGCTTGAAAAATCCCAATCGTCCCATTGCCAGCTTTATCTTCTCTGGCCCCACTGGAGTTGGTAAAACAGAATTAGCGAAGGCATTAGCTGCCTATTTCTTCGGCGCAGAAGACTCGATGATTCGGCTAGATATGTCCGAATACATGGAAAGTCACACCGTCGCCAAGCTAATTGGTTCGCCTCCTGGTTATGTAGGATACGACGAAGGTGGACAACTAACAGAAGCTGTGCGCCGGAAACCTTACACGGTGCTGCTATTCGACGAAATCGAAAAAGCACACCCCGATGTATTCAATATGCTGCTGCAACTCTTGGATGACGGTCATCTTACCGATGCCAAAGGCCGGAAAGTTGACTTCAAGAACACGCTGATCATTTTGACTTCTAACATCGGTTCCAAGGTGATTGAAAAAGGTGGTAGTGGTTTAGGCTTTGACTTCGACACTCAAGCCGACGCTAGTTATAACCGCATCCGCACCTTGGTAAATGAGGAATTGAAAGCTTACTTCCGTCCTGAGTTCCTCAACCGTCTTGATGAGATTATCGTCTTCACCCAGCTTTCTAAGGATGAAGTTAAGCAAATCGCCGAAATTATGCTCCGCGATGTTGCTAGCCGCTTGACAGAAAAGGGAATTATCTTGGAAGTTAGCGATCGCTTCAAAGAGCTTGTGGTACAAGAAGGTTATAACCCCAGTTACGGCGCTAGGCCATTACGTCGGGCAATTATGCGCCTTCTAGAAGATTCTCTCGCCGAAGCAATGCTGTCTGGTGAAATTACAGATGGAGA
>CAXUOL010000594.1:0-4662 GCA_964252435.1 uncultured Nostoc sp. | reverse complement strand
CAAAATTTATCGGGTCAACTTTTTTACCAGAACGGTCTACTAAATGGTGCGTAGTGATGCGATCGTCTGGAACTTGACTTTGAGCAATTAACCAAGCAAGAGAATGATATTGAGCTTCTGTATATCCGCTATGGGTTTGTTGACTGCTACTGTCATAACTATCTGGCGGTGTTTCTAAAGAGACATGATAAGCAAAATTATTCACAGACGCGGGTAAATTCGGATTAGTCTGCACAGTTTCCACTCCCTGCGAACCATCAAACACAGAGTTAGCTGCACCAAAAGCCCGCTTTTCTGGCGGTACTAGATAAACTACCGTTCCGTCTAACTTGATTAAAGCGTGGTAACTTGCTTGCACACTTTCATCGCTATGGGCTACTTGAAAGAAATTGATGGCGCTAGAAGCTGAATAACCAGTTTCATGGAGGACGATAATTGGTTGATTGTTGAGAGGAACGCCGTTAACATCTTGAGCGTACCGTTCACCATAATTACTTGGGTCAACCGAAGCAACTTGATAACTAGGTCTGTACTGTGCAAAAGCTTGAGTGGTTACATACCTTGCTACAGGTTTGTTAGTCTTGACTGGGGACTTGATAACATTTTGAAATTTCTTCTCTGGCTCTTTCGCCGATTGAAATTGCGCCTGGGGATATTTACTGAAAGCTGTAACCTGTGGATTGGATGCACGGGATATTGTCGGATTGTTGTGTAATTTTGTTGCTCGTCCAATTAGCAGCACTACAATTAGAGTGGCGAACATCAGCCAGATTAGTAGCACCCTAGTCACCCAGTCTGTAAACTTCATTTTTCTAATACCCGTAAAACGGTAGATATTAATTTATAGCTAAACTGGCGTGTCAGTCGTAGAAGCGCACTTCTGTAAACCCCTACCGCTTATCGTATCTAAATAATAATCGCTATAATACCTTAATTCTAGTCAAATATACGCTATTAGTATATATACGAATCCGAAGTAATTGTTTTAGATGCTTCCTCTGTCTTGGGAGCTATTTAAATGTTCTCAAAACCATTGCTTACTGGTTCACGGTTACTTACCAAGACAGATTCAAAACTCTTTTGGCATTACTGCTGTTAACTATCCTCTAACTTTTCTCGAAGATAGGTCAAAACCGCTTGCGCTCCTTGCTTGACAATCTCAGGCGGCGGCGAGAATGGAGTTCAAAGCCTCATTAATGGAGTTCAAAGACTCATTCACGAGTATCAAAGGTGCATTACGCTTTCGCGCTAGCACACCCAACGACTACGATCGCTTTATAATTTGTGATATCTAACGACGGGCTACGCCTACGCACCACCAAGAATATAGTTAGCAGTCAGCAATTCTATGAGTATTCGTCAAGAACTTCTAAGTCTGTAGGACTTACGCATCAAGTACGAAATGTAGGGGCAATTCATGAATTGCCCCTACGGGAAATCAAGGCTTTCACTGCCTTTTTGCGTAAGTCCTAGTCTGATTGAACAACTGAATGATGAGCAGTTATCAGCATTGCTTGATTTAGCTGTTTCTTTCAAGAATGGCGAAAAATCTGTTAATCCTGCTGTTGAATCTCAGGCTTATCAGGATTGGGTAAGCCCTAAAAATGATATTTACGACGAAGTATTTGCTGATGAACTTACATAGTTGTTTGTTCACTTAGGATGGATTTCTTCAGAACGAATCGCACTTACAGATATCTCGACTCAATACTTACTAGAATTACGACCGTACCTACAGTTTATTTCTTTGAATGATTAGCTCGGCTAGATTACAGTCGAATGTATCAAAAAAATCCATCATCAGAATGCCAGTATGCCCGGTAAACTCCCTCATATCATTCGCTAATTTTTGATTCACGTATGATGCAACCTTACGTGCATCCCACTGGAATTTGTCTTTGTATTCACCAGCTTGAACAGAGAAAAAATTTGTTATTGTGTCACCTAACGACTTTTCTTCCGAAGGGTTTCTTGTCCCACTCGTAAAATTGATCCAGGTTCTGTCGGGCTTTGGACCGCCAATACGAGCATCATACAAAAATCTCTGGATTTCCCTCCATTTTTCGCCCTGTTTGTCGTATTTATCCTGTATGTAGTACTTCACATTACTTTCAGTACTTTCAGGAATTGTAAACGCCTCGTTGTCTTTCCATGCAGAAAAGTTTATTCCTTTACTCCCCGGAAACCGTCTCATTAGAACTATTTTGCCTCGGACTTCTCCCAGTTTTGGTATCCAAGAATTTTCCCATATTCTCCCCTGCCAATTATTGCTTTTTACTATCTCGGTATATGTGTCTTCATAACTTCGATTGTTTCCCTCTGAAATATGTTCTTCTTTTAAGAACATCAAGATTGTTTCGGTAGGATGAGTGTTTAGAAATGTATTACACTCTTCTAGTACCTCGGTAAAGGTCATATTTAAAAAAGCTACACCATGATGGATAGCCAGCCCATTATTTATGTGTCTCCCCCTGATGTCTAGACAACGGATACCTCTTTCTAATTGCTCTGTTAGACTTCGTTCTTGACACTTAACCAATCCGCTTGGATCATCTCCTGCTATAAAATTAATAACTCCAACTCCATCAGGATTAAACTTATAGTTAAATGTGCAGCTATCATGTGTTCCAGGAATACTAAGCTCCGTTAAATATTTTTCATCATTACAATCTTTCATCCATTTACTAGTATCTAACATCTTTGTATCCTTTCTGGAAATCTAAAATTGAAAACTTATTTGGCTCTCCTAGACTAGTTATAGAAAATTAATACTTGATATCAGGTTAAGTCCTTACATAGTAGGGGATTCAAGAATCAGAAAGCATATTTTTATTAAATCTTTGATTCTATTTTAGCAAAACCTAGCTATATCAGGTTTTTTAGGTGTTTTTTAGTATTAATTTATCAAACGAAGTCTAGGAGAGCCACTTATTTTAGTGCAAAAATATATTTTGCAAGAGACTCCATGAGTTGCACTCACAAGGAACAATGAAAATCTTTCTTGCAATGCCCCATGCCCCATGCCCAATGCCCTATTTTCAAGGCAGGTCTATTAATTTGATTGGGTTATTGCTATTGCTTTCAATATTGCCACACCAACTTGTTTTTTAAATCTATAATCATTATGTTCTTTAAGAACTCCATCGCCATCAAGATTGTATATACATCCTGATGTAAAGTGGTAATTTGATGGTGATTGATAAATTTCTGATAACTTATAATTTTCTATATGTACTTTTTGATCAGCGCCATACAAGCCAATTGGATCAGTATTAAATATTTCTTTAGAACCACCAAAAAACGAATTTAAATTAGAAGATAAAAAATTCCCTGCTGCTGATACAAAACCCTCCTCTCTTGCTTGAATTAATGTAGCTAACGGGTTCAGCTGTTCGTCTTCTTTTAAAAAAGTAATTAAAGTGCATCCTTTCACTTTATTTATAAAAGTATTTGTTAGTGATAAAAATGTTGATCTAGAAATTATTGATTGAATAAGAGCTACAGTACTTATTTTAGAATTTTTATTCCTTAACTTGGTTAGAGCATTTTGAATTACTACTGTACCTGTGCTGTGTCCTATTAAATGTAGTCTAATAGATTCTTCTTGTTCATAAATTTTTGCGAGCTGTTCGGCAAAACCATTCTCACCAACTTTAGAGGCTACAGCAACTCTTGAATCAAATGTAAGTAGATTTCCTCCGTATTGTCCTATTTTACTTCCAATCAAGTTACTTTCTTCAGCAGTATCAAAACTTTGAGAAGGCCAAAATATTTTTAAAACTCCAAATTTAGAGGTAGATGTATGATCTAAAGCCGGATTGATACAATCATTAATAATTTCTTTGTAAATACTTTTTACATCGTCTGCTGTGTTATTAAAACCATGTACAAATATGAGTAAATCTTGAATTCCTTGTGACTTCAAACTGGAAACTATACTTTCTGCACTATCTCCGTAAATTAGATTACCATTTTCATCAAATGATATTTTTAGATCTGTATCAATAATTGTTGCCATCTTTTTCTCCTTATTGATTGGTTACCGAAAATAAATAGGCGACTTTAACCGTCGAACTCACTTTAAAACTAAATAAGCAAGTTTCGGATAACAATTTATTTGTCGTGTTATCAAATTAATGTCGTTAAACTTTTAAATTTTGGAGCAGTTAGCGCTATTTCAACAGAGTTGCTAATACCACCTGCCTTCAACAAGCCAGTTTAAATGCAGCTACTTGCTTTTTGGTTCAGTATTTTTACTGAAAATGAAGTTATCTGGTCTACTTAAAGAGATTTCTGCCTAAAATAAAATGCTCAAAATCTCATCTAGATATAGCTTTTGGTAATTGCGTAGGCGTAGCCCAAGTCGGACAATGAATATTGCTAATGTCACAGATTGAACAGAGGGAATGATTGTGGCACTAAAAGCTGGAATCACTATCGTTTTTAAACTTTAAGTTGGTAAGCAATCCATAATCCACTGATGCTATATAGAAGATTTGGACGCACAGAATTACAGATGCCAGTGTTTTCCTGCGGTGGCATGAGATATCAGTTCAAATGGGAGGATGTTCCCAATCATGAAATTCCTGCTGATAACCAGGTAAATCTGGAAGCGACTATTAGAAGGGCAGTTGAGGTTGGGATTAATCATATTGAAACTGC
>CAXUOL010000593.1:0-4663 GCA_964252435.1 uncultured Nostoc sp. | reverse complement strand
TCTGTGATTTGTATGAGCCAGAGCGGTTTTTGGAGCGTACATACAAACACTTCCGTCTTTTGGGCGAAGCAACCTATCCCAAAAAGGGTAAAGCTGCCAAGAAACCATTGAACTGGAAAGTACTCCGGGCGTTGCTAGTAATTTGCTGGCGGCAGGGTTTACGTCGTCAGACACGCTGGCAATTCTGGCGCAACTTGTGGAACATGTATCAGCATAATCCGGGTGGGGTGAGTAGCTACTTAGCTGTTTGTGCCCAAATTGAGCATTTCTTGGAATATCGCCAGATTGTTCGGGATGAAATTGAGGCTCAAGTAGCTGAATTTCTGGACGCAGAAGCTAGGGTAAAACCGGAAGCAGTAGTGATGGAAGTTTTAGGAAGCGTCAAAAAATAACTCATATCACAATGCGCTTGGGTTAAGACAAATTGTCATATCATGTCCGGCCAGAAAGCCCAAAAACCCCTCCCCTCTGCACCTCTGCCCCTTTGCTCCTTTGCGGTCTTAATGATAAGTCTTTAACCGGACGTGATATCACACGGTGATTGCATTTTATCAAAAGATGCGATCGCCTTCCCAATCACACTAGGAAACAATCATTGTCTCTAAGTGTGGTTTAACGATCAAAATACAAACTTAGCCAAAATCGCAGTCATTTTGACCAGAGTAATGTTGCAGATGCGTTGCTACAAAGTACAGAACCAACTGTTCATACCATCGGTGCTGCTATGAAACAGAATCTTGAAACCAGTGAACAATTACCAGAGTGAAAACCCGCAGTTTCTAGTCGTGGGGAGAGTTTAAGGGAACCTAGAGTATTGTCTAACAAGCTTTGGGCATCATACATAACTATATACTCCGCAAACAAACAGTTTGCAATACTTAATATTAGTGAAACTAATAATTAGTTTCTCATGAGATTGTGATTGCCAACACATCTTTTTTTGTATCGATCGTGTAGGCTCATATCTGCTGGGTAAAATTACTAGATAAATTTATGGTAATTCAAGCACCAAGCAGCAGAATCCCTAATTTTGCTGTGCTGTTAAACTTGCTTACAATTTGGTTATTTGATTTTTGAGCAATTATTAGGTAACTGAACGGTAAGCTTAGTTGCTAGAGAGCATTCCATGATTACATTCAGTACTGACGTAACTATGTACCAATAGCACGAATAAAAGTGCTAACCCTTGAGATAGATTACTGCTTTTGGGGTGTAGGGAATTAACAAGAGTAGAGCTAGGTTTCATATCATGTCCGGTTAAAGACTTATCATTAAGACCGCAGAGGGGCAGAGGTGCAGAGGGGATGGGTTTTTGTTGCTCATCTGCATAGAGAAAGGGAATTATAACTAATTAGCCGGACATGATATCACCTCTCAAATGCAAAGTCTCTTAGCAGTACACCCAACACTCTACACCCTGACAAAGGCGAGGTTTCACTTTTTCTTCATGCTATTCAGCGATATACAAATCAGCGATACCAACCATAAAGCTACTGCTAAGGCAATTTTAAGAAAAGAAAAAAGCATGAGTACAACACGCAAAATTCGTTTAGGTGCATTCATTCAAGCTACCGGACACCATGTCTCTGCTTGGCGACACCCCGATTCACAAGCAGATGCTGGACTGAATTTCGAGCATTACCAAGAAATTACCCAAACTGCCGAACGCGGCTTATTCGATGCAGTTTTCTTAGCAGACAGTCCAGGAGTCTGGGGTGGCGCTCCAGAAACTCAGCATCGCAATGGTAAAATCGCCCATTTTGAGCCTGTCACCCTTTTCTCGGCCTTATCCTCTGTAACCCAAAACATCGGTTTCATTTCCACCGCTTCGACTACTTATGAAGAACCTTATACCTTGGCACGTAAGTTTGCTTCCCTAGACTACTTGAGTAAAGGCCGGGCCGGGTGGAATGTAGTCACAACAGGCAATGAGAATGCTGCACGTAATTTCGGCCTTGAGCATCACCCAGAACACAGCCAGCGTTATGAACGCGCTGAAGAGTTTGTCGAAGTGGTGAAAGGTCTATGGGATAGTTGGGAAGACGATGCTTTTATCCGTGACAAAGAGTCTGGTATTTATTTTGATCCAGATAAACTGCATACATTGAACCACAAGGGCAAATATTTTTCTGTAAAAGGCCCTTTGAACGTCGGTCGTCCGCCCCAAGGTTATCCGGTGATTGTTCAGGCTGGAGCTTCCGAATCGGGACGGGACTTAGCCGCACGCACTGCCGAGGCGATTTTCACCGCCAATCAAACCCTAGCTGATGCTCAGGAATTTTATGCTGACATCAAAGGTAGGCTAGCACAATATGGGCGATCGCCAGATGATCTAAAAATTATGCCTGGTGCTTTTCCAATCATTGGCCGTACCGAATCAGAAGCTCAAGAGAAGTATGAATTTCTGCAATCATTAATCCATCCCGATGTTGCCTGGGGTATTTTAAAGAATTATTACAAAGGTGTGGATCTGTCAAAATATTCTTTAGATGATGTAGCTCCCGAATTACCTAGCGACACCAACACTAACAAAAGTCGTCTCAAACTAGTCAAAGATTTAGCTACTCGTGGCACTCTCACACTGCGTCAGTTGTATCTTTCTCTTGCTACCGCACGGGGACATCGCACCATACTCGGTACTCCCGAAACCATTGCCGACCAGCTAGAAGAATGGTTCAACAACGGTGCAGCAGATGGTTTTAATATCATGCCACCAATCCTGCCCACAGGATTAGATGACTTCGTTAACCTAGTTGTTCCCGTCCTGCAAAAACGCGGACTGTTTCGTACTGAATACGAAGGTAGTACCTTGCGTGAAAACCTGGGATTACGTCGTCCGGCCAATCGTTTTGCCGCTAAACAACTAGATGAGAGATTGGTGTTGGCTTCATTAGGGGTGTAAGGGTTTAAGGGTTTAAGGGTGTAGGGGTTGAAGGTGTTGGACGGGGATTGAGAAATAGCCCAACACGGTTGCCCCAAGGGGCAGGGCTAAAGACTCATGCGGGTGGTTGGGGCGCTTTTCTTCCCCTTACACCCTTACACTTCAGACTTTTACGAATCTGTAGAAGCTCTTGAAAATGGTTGGGGCGCTTTTCTTCCCCTTACACCCTTACACCCTTACACCCCTACACCCCTACACCCTACAATCTCCACACCCGCCCCAACGGGGCTTGGTAAATGACTTTTCATATCTGCACTGTGCTTATAGTGCTGTAGCATAAATGAATTTTTCACGGATGCTTATGCCATACCTTTTAAATTGCACTTTCTGTAGATCGCCGCCCTACAGAAAATTGTGGAGAGACGCGATTGTGGAGAGATGCGATAAATCGCCGTCTCTACAGGAAATGTATTTGTTAATAGCAGCATTGGATGCTGAAAAAACCTTGTAATTTTTGTGCCGTAGGCAAGGAAAAAACATGACTGAATATAGCCGATTGAAGACCTCACGCTCTGCTGCAATCAGAGCAACCCTTGATTATCCGGTAATCGACACCGACGTTCATACCAATGATTTCACCCCAGCTTTTGAGGATTACATCGCTAAGTACGGCGGTGTGAAACTTGTAGATGAGTTACGCAAGACGGAAGCTTCCCGTCTTAACTCCAAGAGCAACGGTAAAGACTGGTATCAACAAACTCCTGAAGAACGTCAATACAACCGGACAATTCGATCGCCTTGGTGGGCCAGAGTTACCAAAAACACATTGGATCTCGCTACTTATACCCTCCCCGGACTTCTTTATGAGCGTCAGGCGGAGCAAGGATCGGACTATTCGGTGCTGTTTCCCAACAATGTTTTGGCACCGGCTGGAGCGAGTGCAGAGAATCGTCAGGCGCTGCAACGTGCAGTCAATCACTATCATGCTGATATCTACCGGAAATATAGCGATCGCTTGACACCGGTAGCTGGTATCCCATTAACTACTCCTGAAGAAGGCATTGAGGAGCTAGAGTTTGCTGTGAAAACACTGGGCTTAAAGGTGATTAATATCACTGGCGGGGTGAAACGGCCAATTAAAGCGATCGCTGATAAATATCCAGCCGATAAATTCCCCGAAATCGCCAAGTACGCTTCTTATATCGACTTCTACGGACTAGATAGTGAATACGACTACGATCCTTTCTGGGCAAAGGTCGTGGAACTTGGCGTACCCGTCACCACCCATTACGGCAGTCAAGGTTGGACTGGTCGTTCCTCCATTAGTAACTACATGAACAACCATATCGGTCACTTCGCTGATGGTTCAGAAGCATTTGCGAAGGCGTTGTTTTTCGGCGGTGTTACCAAGCGTTTTCCGCAGTTGCGTGTAGCAATGCTGGAAGGTGGTGCAGATTGGGGTGCCCGCGTCTACATTCATTTGGTAGATCGTTTCTCCAAGCGCAATATCAAAGCACTGGAAAACTACAATCCAGCGTTGACAAATGCCGATGAGTTGTTTGAAATATTTGAGCGCTACGGTGCAGAAATTACTCAAGGACATTCCCTCGATAAGGATGAATTGACCAAGACTGTACTGGGAGCTTCATTCAGCCGTCATAGTCGGGCGCCGATTGGTAGCGAATTAGATGATTTTGCCGCAGCAGGTATTGAAACAATTGAAGACATCCGCGATCGCTGGGTAAATAGTTTCTTCTTTGGTTCCGAGTCCGACGATCGCAC